>JAYTGH010000269.1:0-1899 GCA_043733645.1 Flavobacterium sp.
ATAAAATAATCAAAACTGACATTCAAAATGCGCCTGAAAAATTTAAACTATTTGGAAAAGTCATTATTGAGAATATTAAAAAATCCCAATTAAAGAATACTGACATCTATGCAGGTGCACTTACAACTAATCTTCAGCATACGTTTACACAAAAATCTTGTTCAACAGCCTGACAGGGAGGGACAATTAAATATGGTGATGGGCAGAGAAAATTTGTAACTGAATTGTACCATGAATCCTATTCTACTGGTCCTGGGCCAGTTACTTATAGCTATCTTCATTTAAGAATAAAACTTGAATGGAAAGGAAGTCAAGATTGGCAAGTAGCTGGCGAATTAAAAGAAATAAGTGTAAATAATCTTGTTGGGACTTTTAGTTATCAATTTCCTGGTAACACTCAGTTCTTATATCCTATGTACTGGAGTCGACCATCAGATAGCTGGGATTGTTTCACTGGACCTAAAGATATTGTTATGGTTTCCAATATTGGTGCAGTTCCTTCGGGTTTGGTATGGTATGTTCGATTTACTGGTACTGTAACTCAACACATAAAAGGAGACACAAATGCCCCTTGGCCAGAAACTTTAAATTGGTAATAACAGAATAAGTAAATGTTTAGGGTGATTTATGTTATTTTGAATGAATTTTGAGAGGCCGTCTCAAAACAAATTGAGGCGGTCTTTTTTAAAATATTTTATTTGTTTATTATTGTATCAGTAGCCGTTAAATTCTAAAGCGGCAATAGTTCTATAATATATAAGTTCTTTGACAATCTCATGATTTTTTTAAAAGATTTGGAATATATGAAAGCTAAGTCCTTGTTAAATTCCATGAAGTCAAAAAGTTTTTCAAACTGTTGTCGGTATCTTTGTTCACCATATTTTTTATATCTTTCAAGTTGCAAAAAATTGATCCATTAATACAAAGGAAAAGTCCGAAGATATTAGTCAGAAAATCTTTGCGTTTTTTGACATGTTTATTTTGCATAGAGTGCTGATAATGAGAATTGTAATTAAAATATTTGAATTTATAAATTAAAATATTATGAAAAATCCTCTTTCCCTGTTGTTGATTATTTTGTGCCTGTCTGCCTCCTGTAAAAAAGAGAAGGAGGTTGTAAAAATTCAGTTCGATACAATGTTTGCAAAAACATCTGATTCAATTGCATATAAGGCGGTCGATGCCCTGCTAATTCATTATGACGAATTTAAAGATATGTCGAACATCAATGATTCCACCATTTTCAGTCATTCAGTCACACTGAAAATTGATAAGTCTAAAACGACACATCAGGGTATTGTCTCAGAATACATCTCTTTGGAAGTCGGGCGTTATATTCTTAAGAAGTTTGATTTGATTGACAGTTCAGGGAAAATAATCTATTATATTCCATATACAATTCCTGAAAATTACAAGGGGAATATAAATGGTACGATTATTCCTTTACCCTATATCCAAACTATCTATGGGGGTTTGAGTAGTGTCAGCATTGGAATTATCAAAAAATAATACAGGCTTTTATTATTTATGCAATTCTCAGCGTTAAAAAACCCAATTTATTTCCTGCTTTTTGCAATATCTCTGTTGTTGCAAACCGCCTGTCAGCCTGAACAAATCAACCTGCCGGACACGGGCCGGAAAATTGTACTCAATGGCTTAATCAATAGCGATAGTCTTATACGTGTATATGTCGGTAAAAGCATTTATATCAGTGATAGCGATGGTCTTGTTGTACAAAATCTTGACAACGCTAAAGTCTACATATATCAAAATGGTCTCCTAATCGACTCGTTACAACATGATTTTAAAGTTATTAATTGGGGACTATTTTATCCACCTGGCAATTATTATTCAAAAAAGGTCAAACCGTTACCGGGGAAAGAATATAGGATTGTTGCA
>JAYTGH010000270.1:0-1899 GCA_043733645.1 Flavobacterium sp.
TTGTATCGCTTTCGTTTTAGCTAATCTCACAATGTTTTTTTAATTTTTGTAAGAGATCAAGCGACTCTCCTACTGCATGCCAAGCGTAATGATTGCGTAATACCTACAAAAGTGTAAAAGCCGTAGCCTAATTCGTTTTTATGTTGAGTGTGGTTATTATGCTGAAGTGTTTAGATTACAAAAATAGAAAAAATTTGGCAATTTATCTTTTTTTAGATTTCACATTGGCCATTCTCCTTTTAAATCTAATGCAAATTCTATTTCCTTTTCAAATCCTTTATCAGAAATAGAGTCAATCATTAAACTTCTAACTCCATCTGTGAAAACTAATTTATTGAAATCTATAAAATTTCTAAAATTTTCGATTGATTTGACTCTAATTTTCCTTGCTAAAAGATTGTACAGTAAAAAAAGACAATCAAAAACATTTAGCTGAGAATTTAATAAATCTTTTAGTATTTCTTGGTTGGAAGATTTTGAAATCAGCACTAAAATATTTTCAATCTGGCTTATATATCCATCAACAAATTCTCCATAATCATTTCTTATGTTTAATAAAACTGTTCTATAATGAAATTCTTTTCTTTCAAAATCAATTTTATAAAAATGTACTGAGCCTATAGTTCGCAACGCGTCTTTGACACTTTCGGTTTCAGTTCCTCTGGAGCCAATATGATTTTTAAGATAATCCCATCTGTCATTTTTATGCATAGTTTTCATGTCAGTAATAAATTCTTCTCTGAATTTTTCCGCAAAAAACTCATCGCTAAAATATTCAAATCCATTTATAGCTTGTGCCAGTTTGAAATAAAATAACTTATTTAATGTTTCAAAATCTTCCCAAAGAAGAGTTCGTCCTAAATCTATTGCCTCAATATCCATTAAATCGCGAATTTTTTTACAAAGAGCTTTTGTAATTTGGTATGACTTAAATTCTTTATCATCAATAGTTACGCTGCTATTTTTGACTAAATCTTTCCAATTATTAAGGTATTCATTAAATAGCTCTTTCTCTTCGGCAAACCTATTTTTTGTTGAATCAATACTGTCATCAATCTCAGAAATAAAACTTAGTAGTGACTTATTAATTTTATTCACTTCGGCACTAAATTCTGAATCAGATTTAACACCGCTATTATGTTGATTAGTTGCTATGCTAAAGCGAGAGTTCAATAAAATAGAGTCGTAATGTAACGGATGCTTTTCATTAGAAGTAAAAGCTAAGAATAAATTCAAGGCTTCTTTAGTTTTTCCGTCTGCAATTAATTTTTTTATTTCTTTAACCATAGAAATCTATTTTGTCATTTTCTAACCCAATATTAATATTGAAACACCTGCTCACCCCATTTTCACTAAAACCTACGCCACAGCATAACCCGTGTATTGTCGTTTATACGGTGCATGAAATGCCAAAACGATATCGCTTTTAGCAATACCTTTTAATTCTAATTTGCCGACTAAATCGAAATCAGTGGCATCTTCTTGGACCCAAAGTTTTTCATTAATGATATCGATATGAAAAATACAGAAATGCACTCTGCGCAATTCTTCTTTCCAAGTTGTTCTATACAATAAATAATGGTCGTTAGTGTCATCAAAAATGAGTTGATACCTAGGATCAATATTATTATTGGGTATGCGCGTTTTCGCATAATGCGTAAAAATTTCTTTTATAATGTCGCGATAACCTTTTATTTTATCCATGTTTGAATCATTTTTGTTAACGGATTAAATACCAATAAGAAAATATTTTCATCATCTATCAAATCGATATAAAAACTGCGTTGTCGTATTTCAATACCCAAACACCCTCGCCGCTCCATTATTCACTCCAAAAATAAGCATTTTTTTATTTTTTTGTTTAATTATTTCTGCGCTACGTATATCGCCGTGCAAAGA
>JAYTGH010000271.1:0-14181 GCA_043733645.1 Flavobacterium sp.
GTAACCTCAATGGATGCAGATCATTTGGATATTTATGGCGATGCAACTGCGATTGAAGATTCGTTCCGTGAATTTGCTGATAAAGTAGAAGATAAAACTAAAATATTTGTTCCAAAAGGTTTGCCGTTAAAAGGATTAACCGTCGGAATTGATGAAGACGCAACTTTCAAAGCGTTCAACATCCGAATAGAAAAGGGCTATTATGTTTTTGATGTACAAACACCATCAGAAACAATTGAAAATATACAGTTCGGTTTACCCGGAAGACACAATTTGATGAATGCCCTAATGGCTTTAGCGATGGCAAAAACGTTTGGCACCCCGACCAATTCCATTGCTAAAGCCTTGGCTTCATTTAAAGGAATCCAACGCCGGTTTTCGTATCAAATTAAAAATGAAAATCTCGTTTACATCGATGATTATGCACATCATCCAACCGAAATTAATGCGGTGCATCAGGCGGTTCGGGAATTGTATCCGAATCAAAAAGTGTTGGCAATATTCCAGCCGCATTTATTCAGCAGAACTAAAGATTTTGCAGATGATTTTGCCAAAAGTTTATCACAATTTGATGAAATTTTACTGTTAGATATTTACCCTGCACGCGAATTAACGATGGAAGGAATTACATCAGAATGGTTGCTTTCCAAAATAGAAAACACGAATAAAAAGTTGGTTTCAAAAACCGATTTAATTCCGTCAATTTTAGAAAGTAAAGCGAAAATAATTGTCACAATCGGAGCAGGAGATATTGGGGAATTAGTTCCTAACATTAAGCAAGCATTATTATGAAATACTTCAACTGGACAAATATTCGATTAGTGTTGATGATTGCGGTCGTTATCTTCCTGTATTCGTTCACTTCGTATAGAAATTCGATGCGGAAAATAAAGAAAACAGAGGTTGTTTTTGTAGGCGAAAACACTCTTTTTTTGAAGCCTGAAATGGTTAATAAATTGTTAATAGAAAAAAATAGCGACCTAAAAACTATCCATAAAGTTGATTTAGATTTGAAGAAATTGGAGATGTCTATCAACAAACAGGAAATGATCCAGAAAGCGGATGTGTTTGTCAGTGTTGATGGCGTTTTAAAAGCGGTGGTGAAACAAAAAACACCTATAGGAAGAGTGTTTGACGAAACGGGTTCTTTTTATATTGACTATGAGGGAAATAAGATGCCGTTATCAGATAATTATACAGCCAGAGTTCCGCTACTATCGGGGGAAATTACAGTAGTAAAAAAAGAAAAATTATCTGAAGTTTTAAGGATGATAGATAAAGATGAGTTTTTGAAAAAAAATATCATTGGTGTACAAGTTTTGCCTAACGGTAGCTTGATTATGGCGAACAGAAATTATGATTTTCAAATAGATTTTGGTCGCACTATTAACATTGAAAAGAAATTTAAGAATTATAAAGCATTTTTTCAGAAGGCAGTTTTAGACAGCACTTTGACAAAATACAAAACAATTAACCTGAAGTTTACTAAGCAAGTGGTTTGCATTAAATAGAAGATTATGGAAAAAGAGAATATTGCAGTAGGATTAGACATTGGGACAACCAAGATTGTTGCCATGATTGGCAAGAAGAATGAGTATGGGAAGTTGGAGATTTTGGGTGTTGGAAAATCCAAAAGTCTTGGTGTGGCTCGTGGTGTTGTAAACAATATTACGCAAACAATCCAGTCTATTCAGCAAGCAGTTATTGAAGCAGAAGCAAACTCAGGATATAAAATAAACGATGTGGTTGTTGGTATTGCAGGACAACACATTCGCAGTATTCAGCACACGGATTATGTAATCAGAACCAATCCGGAAGAAGTAATCAGCGGAAGAGATATTCAGTTGTTGATTGACCAAGTTAATAAATTAGCGATGCTTCCCGGAGAAGAAATCATCCATGTATTACCACAGGAATTCAAAATCGACGGACAATCTGAAATCAAAGAACCAATCGGAATGTACGGCGGAAGATTAGAAGCCAGCTTTCATGTTGTAGTTGGTCAGGCATCGTCTATCAGAAACGTGGGGAGATGTATCCAAAGTTCCGGAATTGAATTATCCGGATTGACATTAGAACCATTAGCTTCGGCAGATGCGGTTTTAAGTCAGGAAGAAAAAGAAGCCGGTGTAGCCTTGATTGATATTGGTGGAGGAACAACAGATTTAGCCATTTTTAAAGACGGAATCATTCGTCACACGGCAGTAGTTCCTTTTGGAGGAAATGTAATCACAGATGATATCAAAGAAGGTTGTTCGATTATCGAAAAACAAGCCGAATTATTAAAAACAAAATTCGGTTCAGCGTGGCCGGGAGAAAATAAAGACAATGAAATTGTTTCGATTCCGGGTTTAAGAGGAAGAGATCCAAAAGAAATCTCTTTAAAAAACTTATCAAAAATAATTCACGCAAGAGTTGTTGAAATTGTAGAGCAGGTTTTTACCGAAATCAAAGCATACGGACATGAAGATCCACGTAAGAAACTGATTGCCGGAATTGTATTAACCGGAGGTGGTTCACAATTGAAGCACATCAAGCAGTTGGTAGAATACATCACAGGAATGGACACCAGAATTGGATATCCAAACGAACATTTGGCAGGAAATTCAAGTGAAGAAATTTCAAGTCCATTATTTGCTACAGCAGTTGGATTGGTAATGAACAGCATTGAAAACAATTCGAATAGTGCATACAAAATCGAATTAAAAGAAGTTGTAGCCGAAGCTCCAAAACAAGTTGTATTTCAGCAAGTAGCACAAGCTCCGGTTGTAGAAGAAAAAGTAGCAGAAGTTTCAGAAGCCATAGAAGATGAAATTAACCTCGAAACAGAAAGCACGGAACACAAAATAAAAAGATCCTTCTTTGACCGTTATGTTGAAAAGATTAAAGATTTTTTAGATAACGCGGAGTAAAGGAAGGAAGTACGAGGTACAAAATACGAGGTACGAGAAGGCAATAGAAAAGACAAAACAGAATACAAAATATAATACCTAATACCAAAATAGTATGATAAGCAACTCAGAATTTGGAAACATCTCATTTGATTTACCAAAAAATCAATCAAATGTGATTAAAGTAATCGGAGTTGGTGGCGGTGGAAGTAACGCTATCAATCACATGTTCCAGCAAGGAATCAAAGGCGTAGATTTTATTGTTTGCAACACGGACTCACAAGCACTTCAAAACAGTCCAGTACCAAACAAAATTCAATTGGGTGTAAACCTGACTGAAGGTCTTGGTGCCGGAGCAAATCCTGATGTTGGTCAGCAATCAGCCATCGAAAGTATTGGCGACATCGAAAAGATGTTGGACACCAATACCAAAATGGTTTTCATCACTGCAGGAATGGGTGGTGGAACCGGAACTGGAGCTGCACCTGTAATCGCTCAGCTTGCTAAAGAAAGGGGTATACTTACTGTTGGAATTGTAACGAAACCGTTTCAATTTGAAGGGAAAGTGCGTTATGAACAAGCTTTGTTAGGTGTTGAAAAGTTAAGAAAACAAGTAGATTCTTTGATTGTTATCAATAACAATAAATTAAGAGAAGTATACGGGAATTTAGGTTTTAAAGCCGGATTTTCAAAAGCTGACGAAGTATTGGCAACTGCTTCCCGTGGAATTGCAGAAGTAATTACACACCATTACACACAAAACATCGACTTAAAAGACGCCAAAACAGTTTTGTCAAATAGTGGTTCGGCTATTATGGGTTCTTCTACAGCAACTGGTGATAACCGTGCTAAGGACGCTATTATTTCGGCTTTAGATTCTCCTTTGTTGGATGATAATAAAATTTCGGGTGCCAAAAACGTATTGTTGCTTATCGTTTCGGGTTCTAATGAAATTACTATTGATGAAATTGGAGAAATCAATGACCATATACAATCAGAAGCCGGACATGGTGCTAATATTATTATGGGGGTTGGTGAAGATGAAACCTTAGGTGAAGCTATTGCGGTTACTATTATTGCTACCGGTTTTAATGTGGAGCAACAAAACGGAATTGTAAATACAGAGGCTAATAAAATAATCCACTCTTTAGATGGGGAACATAAATTAGAGCGCGATTTAACACAAAAACCAGTTGAAGTTTTCACAGCAATTGATAGTCCGGTAACGGAAGTAAAAGAAGAAAAAATCGTTTTCGAATTAATCGAAGACGAAATAGAAGTGGAAACTCCGCTAGCTGTAGAAGTAGAAGCACCATTGGAATTTGAATTACCTGCTGTTATTGCAGCCTCTATCGACGAAAATGAATTGATTGCTATGAATCATTTCATCAGAAACCTGGATGTAACTTTTGAAATCGTTTCACCAATAAATGATATCGATTTCAAAGTAACGACTCCGGAAGTTAAGGAAATGAAAGTTATCGAGCCAATTATCGAAAAAGAAGAAGAGCAAATCACTTTTACTTTTGATATGCCGGCAATGCCAACATTCGAAAGAGTTGAGGAAGTTAAGCCAATCGAAGCAGTGGAAGAAAGCAGAATTGTTTTCGATTTATCTGAATCAGTAAACGAAATTGTGGTAAACGAGCCAGTAGAATTTGTACCGGTGACCGAACTTAACGAAGGAGGAATCATCAAATATTCGTTGGAAGAATACATGGAGTTAGAAAACGACTTGTTGAATTCTAAACCAGCAGCTGCTGTGATTGTTGAAGAACCTATTGCAGAAGAGTTGAATATTACAATGAAACTTGAAACTACTGAAAAACCAGTATCAATGGTAAGTCATTTTGAAGACATTTCTCCAGTTGAAATGACTATCGAAGAAACTTTGAAACACAGAGCTGACGATAGAAGAAAGAAATTAAAAGAGTTCAATTATAAATTCCATAACAACCCTTCAAAAATTGAAGAAATGGAAAAAGAACCAGCTTACAAACGCCTTGGAGTAGATCTGTCAAATAATGCTCAAGCTAATACAAACTCAAGAATGTCAATAGGAACTGATAGTAATGATGATACACAGTTGCGATCCAACAACTCATTCTTGCACGATAATGTAGACTAGTCTATAGATAACCCTTGAATCTTTAACCCGAAAGTCTTTATGATTTTCGGGTTATTTTTTTTACCTTCGCATTGCTTTTTTAGATTGTTAGACTGCTTAGATTGTTAAATTAGTTAGACAGTTACTAAAAATCTAAGAAGTCTAAAAATCTTATAATCTAATAATCTAAACAATGAGTTTATCAACCCAAATAATGGACGAAATGAAAAATGCAATGCGTGCCAAAGACACCGTTGCGTTAGAAGCATTAAGAGCCATCAAATCAGAAATTTTATTAGCTCAAACTGCTACAGGTTCTAAAGAAGAGATTACCGAAGACGATGAAGTCAAAATTTTGCAGAAACTGGTAAAGATGCGCAAAGACAGCGCCACAATTTTCACTACACAAAATCGTCCCGATTTAGCCGAGCCGGAATTGGCGCAAATTGCCGTAATCGAAAAATTCCTTCCGGCACAACTATCAGAAGCAGAAGTAGAAGCAGTCGTTGCTAAAATCATTGCGGAAACTGGCGCATCAGGAATTGCTTCAATGGGAAAAGTTATGGGATTGGCATCAGCACAAATCGGTGGAAGTGCAGAAGGGAAAACTATTTCGACTATCGTTAAGAAATTATTAGTTTAGATTATTGGTTAGTTAGATTATTGGATTATCAGATTTATGTCTAACTTATCTAAAAATCCAATAATCTAATAATCTAAAACGGCTGCGTAGTTCAACTGGATAGAATATCAGATTTCGGCTCTGAGGGTTGGGGGTTCGAATCCCTTCGCGGTCACAAATAAAACACTAAAGTGGTAATTATGATAAGTTTATTTTATCATTTTTACTACTTTAGTGTTTTCAAACCGAAGTTAAACTAAAGTAACAATCTAACTTTATTATCATGAGTACAACAATTCAAATACATCATAAAAGAATTGCATTACACTATGTAGTTGTTTTTCTATTCCTTTTCCTTTCCGCTAACTCTTTTGCTCAACTATATTCTAATGGCAATTTGTCTACAGGAACAACATCAAAAAGCGGTGTGACATCTCCAACAGGCTATACTTGGAGTGAATTGCAAAATGATACAGGAAATACAACAGAAACCAATAAAAGTACTGGGTTTGCAGGTTATTTTAATACAGCAGGGACCACAAGTTTTCAATTAGGGGATGATTTTACTGTGCCCGCCGGAGAACAATGGAGTATCACCAGTTTCGATTTTTTTGCCCATCAAAATAGCTACGCGGGAACTACTATTCCAGTAAATCAATTAAGGGTTCAAATTTGGAATGGTAACCCTTCTTTGCCAGGTTCAGCAGTGGTTGCTGGTGATATGACCAATAATGTTTTAGATGCCGCCGGCAGCGGCGGTAATACATTTATGTACAGAATTCCAAATTCAATCATTGGGACTACAATTATTGCTCCGAATACAAATAGAAAAATCTGGAAAGTAAGAGGAACTATTTCCACCACTTTAACACCGGGAACGTATTGGGTAGTATACCAATTTCATGCAACAAATGATGGGTCTATATTTGTTCCGTCAGTAACTATTTCAGGTACTCGCGGACAAGCAGGATGGAATGCAAAGCAAAATTTTGTGGCTAATACGACACCAGGAACTGTTTTGGGTTGGGCTGACATTTTAGATGTAGGCGATCCTGCTGCCGCGCCAGATGTTGCTCAAGATTTGCCTTTTGCTATAAATGGAACGGTTGGTCCTTTAGGTATAGCTACAACTGATTTTTCTTCTGCTGTTTTGATTTATCCAAATCCGGTGAAAAATAGCTTTACTATCACTATGCCAAATGCAGTTAAGGCTGACTATCTTGAAATTTATGATATATCTGGAAGAAAAATTAAAAGCATAGATAAAGTAGATACTGTTATAAATGTTTCTGAATTAGCAGTTGGAAATTATACTTTAAAAGTAAAATCGGGTTCTTCTGTTGCTATAAAAAAGTTTACTAAAGAATAGGTTTTATTTAATCGTTGTCAAATCTTTTAAATCACTAATCGTTTGAGTTGGATTTGCAGCTTTAAAGACAAAATTTCCAGCTACAAGTACATCTGCTCCCGCCTTTACTAATTGCTCCGCATTTTTATCGGTAACACCGCCATCAACTTCGATTAGCGTGTTAGCATTTTTTCTGTTAATTAATTCCTTTAGTTTTTCAATTTTGGAATAGGTGTTTTCAATAAAAGACTGACCCCCAAAACCAGGATTCACACTCATAATACAGACCATGTCAATATCATTTATGATGTCTTCAAGCAAATCGACACTTGTATGTGGATTTAAAACCACACCTGCTTTCATTCCTTCAGCCTTTATGGCCTGTAATGTTCGGTGTAAATGATTACAGGCTTCATAATGAACACTCAAAATATTTGCTCCTAAGTCGGCAAAAGTTTTAATGTATCGGTCTGGGTCAACAATCATTAAGTGTACATCAATGGTTTTTTTTGCATGTTTAGTTATAGCTTCTAAAACCGGCATACCAAAAGAAATATTCGGAACAAAAACACCATCCATAATATCAATATGAAACCAATCGGCTTCACTGTTGTTAATCATTTCGATATCACGTTGTAAGTTGGCGAAATCAGCAGCGAGAACAGATGGTGCAATGAGAGTGTTTTTCATTTTATGCTGAATTTATTTCAGCATCTTTCAATACTGAAATTAGTTAGTGTTGTTTATTCTGAATTTAGTTCAGAATCTGTTGCAATTGCAAAGGTAAATTATATTTAAAGAATCTGAAACAAGTTCATGAGAATCTGAAACAAGTTCAGATTAAAAAATAAAACTCCGGTAATCAGCCGGAGTTTCAATCATCAATCAAAAAACGAACAGTTAATCAGACTGTTGTTATCGTTATTAGGCTTGTGCTGAGCTTGGCTCAGTGATTATCCTAAATATGTTTTTAATATTTTACTTCTTGAAGTATGTTTTAATCTGCGGATTGCTTTTTCTTTAATTTGACGAACACGCTCACGAGTTAAATCGAAAGTTTCTCCAATTTCTTCTAACGTCATAGGGTGTTGATCGCCTAAACCAAAGTACAAGCGTACCACATCTGCTTCTCTTGGTGTTAAGGTTTCCAAAGAACGTTCGATTTCGGTGCGTAACGATTCGTGAATTAATTCTCTATCCGGATTTGGAGATTCACCAGAACGTAATACGTCGTAAAGGTTAGAATCTTCTCCTTCTACAAGAGGTGCATCCATTGACAAGTGACGGCCAGAGTTTTTCATACTCTCTTTCACATCATTCACTGTCATATCTAATTCTTTTGCAATTTCTTCAGCACTTGGCGGACGTTCGTTAGATTGCTCTAACAAGGCGTACATCTTGTTGATTTTATTGATAGACCCAATTTTATTCAACGGTAAACGAACGATACGAGATTGTTCTGCTAAAGCCTGAAGGATAGATTGACGAATCCACCAAACGGCGTAGGATATAAATTTGAAACCACGTGTTTCATCAAAACGTTGAGCCGCTTTAATCAAACCTAAGTTTCCTTCATTAATCAAATCAGGAAGTGTTAAGCCTTGATTTTGGTATTGTTTAGCTACAGAAACTACAAAACGTAAATTGGCTTTTGTCAATTTTTCTAACGCTTTTTGGTCTCCGGCTTTAATCTTTTGTGCCAACTCAACCTCTTCATCAGCGGTAATTAAGTCAACTTTTCCAATTTCTTGTAGGTACTTGTCTAAGGAAGCAGTTTCACGGTTCGTTACCTGCTTGGTGATTTTGAGCTGTCTCATCTATGGGTCTCCTTTACTTTAAAGTGTTCAGGTGATTATACGTAATAAGTTTTGAAAAAGTTACAATTTCTTAAAAATAGTTTAAAAACAAAACTCTTTAGATTCAATTGTCCATTCTCAAAGGTACTCTTTTAGCAACTGTTATCATTTATAACTAATTTTCCCAAAATGCATCAGTTACATAGAACACTGTATCTATAAAATACAAAACTTCATTCCTAGTCAGAACGTTTTCATCATGTAAATCTTCTAAAATAATTCCTAATTCGGGATTGTAATAATCATTGTTTCTCTTATTTTCAAAACCATTTAATGCTAAAAAGGTTTTAACTTGTTCTAAATCTGTAATAGTAGTTATAGAAACATAAGATTGTTGAACAACGGCATATAAAACAGCATTATCTTTCGTAAAGCCAATTAAGTCGTAGGCTGTGTCCGGAAAGAAATAATTGTGAAGTAATAAGTTGTATAAATAATCTTTCCAAGAACTGTAGTAAATGGCATCATTTAATTTCAAAACAGTCTCAGTATCTTTCAAATAAACTTTTTGTTCAGCACCTTCACTAACATACTGAGATAAATCAATAACTACCCAAAGATTTTTTTCAGATATATAAGCTTCTAATCTCTTTGTTTCTTCTTTTTTGTGATGCTTTTCGTTTTCAATACCTGCGCTTGTTCGCGCGCCATTGCTAAGGTAACTGGCAATTGTTTGGATAACTGTTCCAAACCTAATTTCGCTCTTTCCTGAAAGGACATTGTGTAGTTCATTTTTCAAATGATTTTTCATTAACAAATATAAACAATTTTTTAATTATCAATTATCCATTGTTAATTATCAATTACTCTGTTTTTTTGTTAATAACTTACAGTGCTTTTTAAGAAAATACTTGTTTAAATCGTTTTTTTTTTTTGCTTTGTGAAGTTTATTATAAAAATAGAAACACACTTCCTTTAAACATAACAACTATGAAAAAAACAATTTTAAGTATCCTTCTCTTTTCTTATCTATGTATGTCTGCACAAACTACTATTTACGAAACCACATTAAGTAAAGATAAACCTGTAATCAAATATACTTATCTTCCTTTTTCAAACAAAGTTGTAATCAAGGAATCGACCACTTTAAACAGAACTATTGCTACATTTAATAAAGCTATTGAATTTGATAACAAATTGAATTCAAAAACCATTTATGAAAATACTAAATTTATATATTTATTTAGTTCTTTAGACAACCAATATTTTGGAAATTCAATGCGTGAAGGCTTGTTTTCGCCACACGACATGAGTTTTTTTAATAGTAAAGAAGCAGTTAATTTTATAATGAAAGAAAAAGATTTTTCAAACTATGGGCGAGATTATTTCTATACTCTTTTTAGTTACAAACCAATAATCCCATTTGACAAGAATTATTTTTATGCTGTTACCAATGATAAAGGGTCTAATGCTTTAAATATTGGAAAGGAAAATATAAATCTTTCTAAATTTGAAATTTCAAAGCAAAAAACAAATTTAATATCAATAAAAAAACCTGATATTGAAAGATTAAAAACTAAAGACTTAGAAGTGCCAAATCAAATACCTTTTCAAAGTAGATTTTACAGCAATAATACCTTTGAAATCGTTACTAAAAGTGTAAAAAAAGATCTTACTTCTACTACCATATATCGCGATATATATGATCTTGAAGGAAAATTTATTCGAGAATTAATTTATAACTATGGCTTTTCAAAAGGATTTATAGCTCCTTCAAATACTAACTTTAGTTTTGAAAACATGTTCAATTCTGACCTTAATCCAGGAACTATGAAACGAAATATTTTAGATTTCAATGATTATTATATTGACACTAAAACAAATGATTTTTATGTATATGGAATATTAGATTCTAAAGAATCATCTGGAATTAGTTTAAAAGCTCCTTTAGGGTTTTATATTATAAAATATTCAGACAAAGGAGATAAAGTTTGGGAAAAAGTCTATGATCTATCACAAACCAAAGGGTTTAATGAGAAGAGTCAACAATATTTAAGAATTTTCATTAACCTAAATCAATTTTGTCAAAAAGATGCTTTATCAATTACAGTAAGTGGGATGAACAATTATTCAAACTATTATAATCTCTTTTATCTAATTAATAAAGAATCTGGAGCAGTTGAAAAATCAGCTAATATTGACAATAATGTAGAAACTAACAAAGGAAATATGTCTTCTGGTGCTAAATATTCTATTTTTGAAAATTTAGTATATAACAAAAATAAATATTTTGATTCAACTACCTTTTTAACGGTATCATTAAATGATAAAGTAAAAAGATACATTGATAAAATAAATACTAAAAAAGAGGTATTTTTTAATTCTATAGTTTCTCAAGATGGAATTTGGTTATTTGAAACCGATAACGACACCTATTATAAAGTTACTTGGTTTAACGAATAATGTATTTATCTATTATCTCTTTTTTACTTTGTTAAGTTTCATTCAAAAATCAATAAAAGTCACACTCCTAATTCAAATAAAACAACTATGAAAACTAAAATTTCACTACTCTTAATTCTATTAATAGTAATTAACAGCTGCACAACAAGTTCTACTGATACTAGTGCAACAGCAGTTATCCCTGCGGCACCGTCTAACTTAACTGGTGTGGTCGCTTCTACAACTCAAATAAACCTGTCATGGACTGACAACGCATCCGATGAAACCGGTTTTAAAATAGAACGAAAAACAGGAACAGGAAGTTATGCTGTTGTTGGAACTGTAAATGCTGATGTAGTAACCTATAACGATTCAGGGTTAACACCAAATACTGCCTATACTTATAGAGTGTACTCCTTTAATGCAGCGGGTAATTCAACAACCAATTCTAATGAGGTAACGCTTACCACTTCAAGCGTAAGTACTTTACCTACAGTAACCACCACAGCAGCTTCATCAATTGCTACTACAACAGCAGTTTCAGGAGGAACTATTTCAAGTGATGGCGGAGCTTCAATTACTTCAAGAGGCGTATGTTGGAGCACAAGTGCTAATCCAACTATTGCCTTATCTACAAAATCAATTAATGGTACAGGAACAGGAGCATTTACGAGTAATGTAATAGCACTTTCTGCTAACACTACTTATCATATAAGAGCTTATGCCACCAATAGTGTTGGTACAGCTTATGGTACTGACTTAAGTTTTACAACCGCTAACACCTCAAGTACTTCAGTAACCGATATAGACGGAAACACCTATCAATTAGTGACCATTTGTAGTCAGGTATGGACAAAATCAAACTTAAATGTTTCTAAATATAGAAATGGAGATGTTATTCCTCAGGTTACGGATGCTACACAATGGGCAGCTTTAACCACAGGAGCTTGGTGCTATTATGCTAATACAACAGCTAACGGAACTACTTACGGAAAACTTTACAATTGGTATGCAGTAAATGACCCAAGGGGATTAGCCCCTGTTGGTTATCATATACCTTCATTTCCAGAATGGTATACCTTAGTCAATACTTGTTTGGGAGGTGCAAATACCGCTGGAGGGTCAATGAAAGAAACTGGTACCACGCATTGGACAAGTCCAAATACAACGGCTACTAATACTAGTGGTTTTACTGGACTTCCCGGAGGTATGCGTGGCGGCACTAATGGAACATTTTATAACATCAATGATGAAGCACACTTCTGGAGTGCATCAGATAATTCAGGATCAATACCTACCTTCTATCTGCATTATAATTTTGCCGTTGCTTTGCAATTTTCATTCGATTATAAACAAGGTATGTCTGTTCGTTGTGTAAAGGATTAGATTTGATAACACAGATTTGAAATTCGTGTCCAAAAAAACAAACACCCAAAAGAAAGTCTGCCACGACATAAACGATGTCTGCAATGCTAAAACAATGTCTGACATCACATAAACCATGTCTGGAATAACATAAACGAAGTCTGGCATAGCATAAACGATGTCTGGAACCTTAAAACAAAGTCTGGAATAGCATAAACCAAGTCTGAAACAACATAAATCAAGTCTGGCACCACATAAACGGTGTCTGAATTAAAAGAGTATTAGTAACCTTAAAAATTAATAATATGTCATTTTCCATTAGAATCGAAGAATACACGCCTTTAGCGGATATTATTCTTGCCAACTTCAATCGCGATTTAACCACAATCAATGCCCGTTACCCAAAGCTCAACGAGGCTTTCAAAACCAGCTTCAACACTAAATTAGAAGCCATCAAAATCCAAGAAAAAAAGTTTGTAATCACAAAGCAACAACTAGCCATCACCAAAAGCCTTTATGACGAAGCCGATGCACTAGTACAAGAACTAATCTTCCTAAAAGATTACATCAACGATGCAGGATTGGATAGCACTATTGTTACTGCTTTAATCCACGACCTCCGAAGCCATAACATCGAAGGCGGGTGCGAAAAAATAGAAACCCTAAAACAATACATCCAAGCCAACCACGCACCCATAGAAGAAGAAGGAATGGCTCTTGATTTTCCTAACAAGCTAGAAGACCACAAAATAAGCCTAGCCCAAAAAAACAAAGACCAAAAAATAACCATGGATAGCGGCGTAGTACTAACAGGAAACAACAACAGCCAATACACCAGCCTTTACAACGACATCATAAATATCTCCGACAAAGCAAAAAAGATATTCAAAAACACCCCTTTCGAAGACCAATACGTCATCTCCAAAATCCTAAAATCAATGCGCTCCTCAAAAAAAGCAGTAGGAGCAAACCAAGTATAACACCAACCAAATAATTTGTCATTCCTACTATCTTTTGTCATTCCGACGAAGGAGGAATCTCATAATCATTATTCTTTTTAGGTTTAAAAAGCAAAACCCCCAATTCAAATTCATGAATTGGGGGTTTTTATAATAAATAGAAATATTATCTTCTATCGTCACGTCTTTCCGGACGTGGCCCTCTGTCTTCTCTCGCAGGAGCATTTTCATCTCTAGGAGGTCTTGGTAAAAGTGCTTTTCTAGAAACTTTTTCTTTTCTAGTTTTAGGATCAACTCCTAAATATTTCACTTGGAAAACATCACCCATTTTTACAACATCGGAAACATTTTCTGTTCTTTCCCAAGCCAATTCAGATACGTGTAATAAAACCTCGTTTCCTGGAGCATCAGTATATTCTACAACCGCACCAAAGTCAAGCATTTTTATTACTTTAACTTCATAAGATTCACCCATAGTAGGTTTGAAAATAATAGAATCAATTTTAGCCAATACTGCTGCAATTCCGGCAGGATCAGTTCCAAGGATTTCAACAACACCTTGCTCATCCACTTCGTTAATCACAATAGTACAACCTGTAGCTTTTTGCAATTCCTGAATCACTTTTCCACCAGGTCCAATCAAAGCACCAA
>JAYTGH010000272.1:0-1895 GCA_043733645.1 Flavobacterium sp.
TCAGAAGCTTCAACAACATCTTCAATGGTTTTGTCTTTCTTCAAAATCCTAATTGGTTCGGCGTCTTTGCTGTAAGCTTGATTTTTAATCTTTCCTTTGAAGATAAAATACTTGGCTTCCTGTTCTGTAATATTATGCTCTTTTGCAAAGCGAGTCGTCATTTCGGTCAATACTTCTTTTGGAAATTTCTCGCTGTTGAGTTTTATTTTTGACAAGTCTCTGTTGATAATCATTTTGCTCAAACTGCTCAGAATAAAATCATCGTGGTATTGCCAGTTTTTTAATGCGCTAATAACATCAAAATCATCTAGTTGTGCAAAGTTATCTAAATTATTATTAGAGAAATTTTCAAGTGTAACTTTGTGCTCCATAAAGTGTTTTAATGGTTTGCTGCACTCTATAGCAATACCTTTAAGTAGTAGTTCTTTGGCTCTTTGCAATGCATTGGTCAGAGTCAGTTCGGCTACCAAACTTGTCTTGTGCAAATAGGCTTGCCAATACATTAATCGTCTTGCCATTAAGAACTTTTCTATTGAATAAATACCTTTTTCTTCCATAACCAAAAAATCATCCATCACGTTCAACATCTGAATTAGTCGGTCAGAATTGATATTTCCTTCGGCAACACCTGAGTAAAAACTATCGCGCTTTAAATAGTCCATTCTATCCATATCTAATTGACTTGATATCAACTGAAGCATGAATTTTCTATGATATTCTCCTTTAAAAATCTGAATTGCCAAACTCAATTGCCCGTTAAACTCTTCGTTAAGTTTGTTCATGAATAGTAGTGAAATTTCTTCGTGATGAACTTCTACAATGCTGTGTTCTAATGTGTGTGAAAACGGTCCATGCCCAATATCATGCAAAAGTATTGCAATGTATAAAGCATTCTCTTCTTCTTTAGTAATCGAAACTTCTTTTGAACGCAACACCTCAACTGCTTTTTGCATGATGTGCATAGCTCCAATAGCGTGATGAAAACGAGTATGATGCGCACCGGGATAAACCAAATAAGACAGTCCCATTTGAGTTATACGGCGCAATCGTTGAAAGTAAGGATGCTGAATTAAATCATAAATCAACGTATTCGGAATGGTGATAAAACCATAAATTGGATCGTTGAATATTTTAAGTTTATTAGTATTACTCACAAATTTGGTGGTTTTAGTAAAGATATAAATTTAAATGATTATCGCAAGCTTTGTACTTATGCCTTACTTCAAAAAAATCTACATTCTTTTATTTCGTTAGTGCTTTCTTCGGGACATGTTCGGGATTGTGCTATTAAATCCCTGCTTTTTCCGAACAAGGTCAGAACAAGTTAAGAGCCAAGTACGATTTTAAAGATGTCGAATGTGGATTTAATATCAAAGGTATAAAGTTCCGGATAGTCAATTAAATTTATACCAAAGCTTTGAAATAGTTCAGCAATAGTTTGTCATTCTCGCGGGTTGGAGTAAAAACTTCCAATATCATTGGTTTATCGTTCTGACTGTAAAGTTTTGACAATCCTTTCTTCAACGAAGTATCGTCACTTGCAATTGCATAATCTAATTGATACATTTTGGCTAAATGCTCGGCTGTTAAGCAATGAGACGTTTCGAAAAAAGTATTGAAGGTTTCATTCTCCTGGTGTCCGGGTAGGATTCTAAAAATGCCACCACCACCATTATTGATTAAAATGATTTTAAAATTCTTTGGAATATAATTGTTCCAAAGCGCATTGCTATCATACAAAAAACCTACATCGCCTGTTATTAAAACTGTTGGTTTTATACTTCCAACTGCAGCTCCAATAGCGGTTGAAGTACTACCATCAATACCACTTGTGCCTCTGTTGCAAAATACTTCTATCGATTTATCAATATCAAATAATTGCGCATAGCGAATAG
>JAYTGH010000273.1:0-1894 GCA_043733645.1 Flavobacterium sp.
TTAAAAATGTCTGATGCTGACTTTTTCCCTGTGATTTTAGCTAACCAAGTTTTTGGTGGTGATTTCAACAGCTATTTGAATATGAATTTGAGAGAAAAACATGGCTGGACCTATGGTGCTCGTTCAAGCATTGGTTTCGACAAAAATGTTTATAGCAAATTCAAAGCAAATGCTCAGGTTAGAAATGCCGTTACAGATAGTTCTGTAGTAGAATCTTTAAAAGAACTAAACAAAATCAGAACTGAAAAAGTTACTGACGAAATGTTGAACAGTGTTAAAGCTGGATACATTGGACGTTTTGTAATGCAAGTTGAAAAACCGGCAACCATTGCCCGTTACGCTTTAAATATTGAAACAGAAGGGTTGCCTGCTGATTTTTACGAAAACTACATCAAAAATATCAATGCGGTTACACCGGAAGATATTATGAGAGTCGCTAATAAATATTTCTTAGCTGATAATTTACGTATTGTAATTACAGGAAAAGGTTCTGAAGTTATTGCAGGATTGGAAAAACTAAAAATTCCAATGTTCTATTTCGATAAATTCGGAAATCCTACCGAGAAACCAGCGATGAAAAAACCTGTTCCTGCAGGAGTTACAGTGAAATCAGTAATCGATGCTTATGTAACCGCAATTGGTGGAGACAAAGCTATCAAAGCTGTCAAATCGATTTCATCAGTTGGTTCAACTACAATTCCACAAGCACCTGCTCCTTTAGCATATACTTCAAAAATGGATAGCAAAGGAAGAATGGCTGTTGAGCTTTCTATGGCCGGAATGGGCTCTATAATGAAGCAAGTGGTAAACGGAAACACTGCATATATGATGCAACAAGGTCAGAAAAAAGTTTTAGAAGGCGAAGAACTTGCGAAAATGAAAGAAAACGCAATATTATTCAACGAAACTTTATTGGCTACCAAACCAGGCGTAACTATTTCTGGAATTGAACCAATGGATGGTTCTGATGCTTATGCTGTTGTTGATGGCGACACGACTTACTATTTTGATGTAAAATCAGGCTTAAAAACTGCCGAGGCTACAACTGATGAAAAAGGCGGACAAAAAATGACCCGAGTAACAAACTTCAAGGATTATAGAGCTATAAAAGGAGTTAAAGTTCCTTTCAACACTATTATGAATGTTGGTTTTGAATTAGACATCAAAATGAGTGATATTAAAATTAATGAAGGTGTTATAGATGCAGATTTTCAATAATTAATTGAAATCATTTTATATAAAAAGTCCCGATTCATCGGGACTTTTTTATTTCCTGTTAGCAAGATAAACGCCAATTAAAATAATAAATGCTCCAAAAAACTGCAATGGCGTGAGCAACTCATTATCAAGAAGTCCCCACAAACAAGCGACTATCGGAATTAAATAAGTAACCGAAGAAGCAAAAATTGGTGATGAAATTTGAATAAGCTTATAAAAAATAACATTGGCAACTCCGGTTCCAACAATTCCCAGAATCATTACAAAAAACATAGCATGATGTGTCGCAGGTAAATTTATTTTGGCCCTAAAATCAGTAAAACATAAAATTAAAATCGCTGGCACCAGCATCACTAAAAAGTTTCCTGTGGTAATACTTAAAGGTTTTACATCTGAAAGATATTTTTTTATCAGATTAACATTGGTAGCATAACAAACTGTTGCTATTAAAACAAAAACAGAATACGAATAATCTTCTGAAACTCCTTGCGCTTTTCCATTAAAAATCAAAACTGCAGTGCCAATTAATCCTATTATAATTCCGAAAATCTGATTTCTTCTGAAGTTTAAACCAAAAGCTATTGCGCCCAGAATTAAAGTATTCAAAGGTGTAAGCGAATTTAAAATAGAACATATAGAACTACTGACTTTTGTTTCGGCAATAGCAAAAAGATAG
>JAYTGH010000274.1:0-5535 GCA_043733645.1 Flavobacterium sp.
ATAACAATAGTAGAAACCGTTTCGGCTACCGGAAAAATTCAGCCGGAAATTGAGGTGAAAATGTCCTCTCAGGTTTCGGGAGAAATTATAGATTTGCCAGTAAAAGAAGGGCAAGTGGTAAAGAAAGGACAGCTTTTGGTAAAAATCAACCCTGATTTATATACTTCGGGACTTAAACGTTCAGTCTCTAATTTATCCGGAACTAAAGCAGGTTTAAGTCAGGCCGATGCTAATTTTAAAGAAGCCAAAGCAAACTTTGACAGAAGCAAAATCTTGTTTGATAAAGGAATTATTTCAAAATCAGATTGGGACAAAGCTGTTGCTAGTTTCGAAAGTGCAAAAGCCAATAAAGAATCGGCATATTACAATGTAGAAAGTGCTGTAGCAACGGTTACCGAATCAAAAGATAATTTGGGAAGGACTACTATTTATTCTCCGGCTGATGGAACTATTTCCAAGTTGAGTGTCGAACTGGGTGAGAGAATTTTAGGAACGCAACAAATGACAGGAACTGAGCTAATGAGAGTTGCCAATTTAAACAATATGGAAGTAGAAGTTGACGTGAATGAAAATGATATTGTGAAAATAAGCATTGGTGATAGCACTAAAATACAGGTCGATGCTTATTTAAAAAAAGAATTTAAAGGAATTGTCACCAGCATTTCCAATTCGGCCAGTACAGCTACAACAGCTGATCAGGTGACAAATTTTAAAGTAAAAGTTAGAATTTTAAAAGAATCCTATCAAGATTTATTAGAAGGGAAACCAGAAACCTATTCGCCGTTTAGACCAGGAATGACGGCAACTGTTGATATTATTACGAAAAGAAAAGAGAGAGTTATTGGTGTGCCAATTAGCGCTGTCGTTGTAAAATCGGATACTGCGGCTACCAAAAGCTATGAGGTAAAAGACGAAAACGAAGACAAAAAAGTAAAGGCCAAAAGCGACAAAAAATTCGAATGTGTTTTTGTAAAAGTGGGCAACAAAGCCAAAATCAGAATTGTAAAAACCGGCATTCAGGATGATACTAATATTGAGATTACTTCTGGTTTAAAGAAAGGGGATGTGATCATTGTCGGACCATATACTACGGTGACCAAAGACCTGAATTCGGGGGATAAAGTTACTTCGAAAAAGGATGCTGATGCAAAAGATAATAAAAAGAAAACTTCGATTTCGGTCTCTACTAATTAAAATTATTTAATTCTAAATCTTGATTTATATTCTTAATATAGAAACAGCAACCAAAAACTGCTCTGTTTCTTTGGCTAAAAATGGGGAAACTATTTTATGCAAAGAAATCGCAGAACAAGGGTATTCGCATGCCGAAAAACTACATGTTTTTATCGAAGACATTTTAAAGGAAACAGGAGTTTCTGTTCAGGATTTAAAAGCCATAGCGGTGAGCAAAGGCCCGGGTTCTTATACCGGTTTGCGCATAGGTGTTTCTACCGCAAAAGGATTGTGTTACGCACTTGGAATTCCGTTAATTTCGGTTGATACTTTGCAGGTTTTAGCTAAGCAAGTTAATGTTGAAAATGGTTTAATCGTCCCGATGCTGGATGCGCGCAGAATGGAAGTTTACAGTGCCGTTTTTGATAACAAGCATGCCAAAATAATGGAAGTACAAGCCGAAATTCTGACTGAAAATAGTTACGCTGAAATAACAGAACCAGTTTATTTTATTGGCGATTGTCAAGAAAAATGCAAAACGGTTTTAACCAAGGGCAATTTTCACTTTCTTACCGAAATAGCTTTTCCTTCGGCAAATGAAATGAGTCTTTTGAGCTATGAAAAATTTCTCAAAAATGAATTCGAAGATGTGGCTTATTTTGAGCCTTTTTACCTCAAGGATTTTTTGATAGCAAAACCAAAATAAATTATTTCTTCGAAGCTTCTTTTACAACAGGCTGAATAACAATTCCGGCTTTGTCAAAAGCTTCTTTACATTCTTCTAAAACATCAGAACACATTGAACCAAAATCGGCATTTTTTGCCCAAGGTTGAATAGCTAACTGAATTGCAGTATCAGTTAAAAGATTTACTACTACTGCTGGTTCCGGAGTTTTCAATACTTTGGGATTATTTTCTAAAACCTGCAGTACAATTTCTTTGGCTGTTTTAATATTGGTATGATACGAAATATTGAAAAGCAAGTTGGCTCTCCTGTTTTTTCCTAACGAAAAATTGGTGATAACGCCATTAGATAAAATACCATTTGGAATAAAAATTGTTTGATTGTTTCCGGTAACTAACTTGGTTACAAAAATCTGAATTTCACTTACCGTTCCAGCTGAGCCTTGCGCTTCTATCGAATCTCCAACTTTGAATGGCTTGAATAAAATAATCAACACACCGCCAGCAAAATTAGATAACGAACCTTGCAAAGACAAACCAACTGCTAAACCTATTGCACCAAGGATTGCCACAAAGGATGAAGTTTCAATTCCGAGTTTGGAAATAAAAGTTACGAAAAGTAAAAAGCGCATTGCCCAAAGCAAACTATCGGCTAAAAAGGTAGATAATGTCGGATCTAATTCCCGCTTCACCATAATCCTTCTCACCAAACGATTGATAAGCCGAATAGCATATAATCCAATAAAAAGAATTAATAATGCTGAGATTAATTTAGGTGAATAATCAATCAACACAGTAGTAAACTGATCAACATAATCAGCGAAGGAATGAATATAATGCAGTTCTTTCTTTTCCATAATATGATAAAAAAATCCCGACGTATCGGGATAATTGTTATGCAAAAATAAATAATTTTAAAAATTAATCAGCATTTTCATCAGCTGGTTTTACAACATCTTCTGCTTTTGTTCTTATTTCCTCAGCATCTTCGGAAGCATCGGTGGTAAAAACACTTACTTTTTCTTTAACGGTTTCAAAGGTATCCTGAGCAAAGCTTTCAGCATTGTCTGCTAAATCACCTGCTTTTTCTTCTACCTTTTCAACTGCATTATCAATAGTTTCTTTTGCAGCGGGTATATGTTGGCTAACTTTTTCTTTGGCAGAATCTATAAAATCTTCTACTTTTTCTACCATTGGTGCTGCTGAAACTTTAGCTTTTTCGAATGTTTCTTCAGCAAAAATTTCTGCTTTGTCTGCCATTTCTTTGGTTGAAGAACCAAATAGTTTCTTAAAAAAATCTCCTAATGCCATGATTTTGAATTTTAATGATTAATAATAACAATATTACGATTTGTCGAACGATTATTGATTGATTTCTTTGATAATTTCTTCATAATTCGCTGATGGAACGTCACAAGTTTTGTTTTGACATAAGTAAAACAGCGTTTCCTTTTCTGAATAGCGATTTTCTAGAAACGGAAGCTTAGACGATGTTGAGCTTCCGGCAATGACAATATTTGGCAGATAATTTTGATTGATTTTTTGTAAATACTCCAAAGCCTTGTTTCCGCAAATGGCTAATTCTTTATTCTGTTCCGAAAAATACAATTGAACATTCAGCCAATTCGAAAAAGCTGACGGATAATCAACTGTGGGAACTATGTTCTGAACCATTTGGCGACCCATTTTTTCATAATAACCATTCTCGAAATAAATGTTCAATTTGAACAAAGCGTCGGCCATAACTGAGTTTGAAGCCGGAATCACATTGTCTTCTACTTCAAAATGAGAAGTAATTAAAGGGTCATCTTTATGAGAAGTAAACGAAAAAAATTGCGCTTTTTCATCATAAAAATTATCAAAAGCATAATCGGTTAATTGCTTGGCGTTTTGCAACCATTTCTCATCAAAAGTAACTTCATATAAAGAAATAAAAGCCTGAATTACATGCGCATAATCTTCTAGAAAACCATTGATAGTTGCTTTTCCGTCTTTGTAACTGTGTTTCAAATTCCCTTCTGAACTCCAAATTTTATTGATAATAAAACCAGCATTTTGCAAAGCGATGTTTAAATAGTTTTGGTTGGTCAAAGCTTTATATGCTTCGACAAAACCTTTGAGCATAATAGCATTCCACGATGTTAAACATTTATCATCCAATCTTGGTTTGTTTCGTTTTTCTCTTTTGATATAAAGAATTTGTTCCCAAGATTTTTTCTTTTGTTCTAAAGTTTTTAAGGAAATATTTTGATGTTTTGCGATTTCGTTAAGCGATTGGTTTTGGATTAAAACAAAATTTTCGTGTTCCCAAAATCCGAATTCATTCACATTAAAAACTATCGAGAATAATTCGAAATCGTCCTCAAGTAATTTTTGTAATTCTTCTTTTGTCCAAACATAAAAGGCACCTTCTTCGAGATGATTTACTGCATTTAAACTATCAGCGTCAAGCGCAGAATAAAAGCTTCCTTCTTTTGTTAGCCATTCTTTTTCGACGAAAGTCAAAGTCTTTTCGATGACTTCTTTGTAGAGTTTGTTTCCTGTCAATTTATAAGCATTGGCATAAAGCGAAACCAATTGCCCATTGTCATACAGCATTTTTTCAAAGTGAGGAATATGCCATTTCATATCGACAGAATAGCGCGAAAAGCCACCGTCAATAGTGTCAAACAAGCCGCCGTAAGCCATTTTGGTCAACGTCAGATTTACAAAATCTAGTATAGTTTGGTTTTTAGTTTGATAACCAAACCGCAATAGAAATTCATAATTGGTTGGCATCATAAATTTTGGTGCCCGAGCCATTCCGCCAAAATCCCAATCGAAACTTTTTTGCCATTTGGAAACTAAAGATTCAAGCAGTTCAAAGTTGAAATTGGTTTCTGAATCGTTTTTAGAAATAATGCTTAGTGATTGCAATCCATCATTTAGTTTTTCGGCATAATCTAAAAGAGTTTGTGGTTGCTCGGTATAAATTTCCTGAAGTCGTTCTAACGAATTTATCCAATCGTTTTTTCTGAAATAAGTGCCGCCCCAAATTGGTCTTCCATCTGGTAAAGTCACTACGTTCATTGGCCAACCGCCTTGACCAGTCATGATTTGAACGGCTTTCATATAAACAGTATCAATATCGGGACGTTCTTCGCGGTCGATTTTTATGCTGATAAAATTAGCATTCATCGTTGACGCGACTTCTTCATCTTCGAAACTTTCGTGTTCCATGACGTGACACCAATGACAAGACGAATAACCGATGCTGACAATTATCAGTTTGTTTTCGGTTTTGGCTTGATTTAAAGAAATGGTATTCCAGGCTTTCCAATGCACCGGATTGTTGGCGTGTTGTAATAAATACGGGCTGGTTTCGAGATGTAGTTCGTTCATAGCAGGTTTTTTTCTAGCCCCGATTGCAGTAGAAATCCTGGCATTGCGTTAGACAATCATAATGAGATTGCTTTGTTCCTAGCAATGACAGATTGGAACGGAAAGCGAGAAATAGCTTCTAAAATTACACAAAAAAAGCGTCTCAAAAGAAACGCTTATTGTTTTATTCGTTGAGTGCTTCGACCACAATGTCTTTATCGTTGAGCATGTCTTTTAGCATGTTTTCGATTCCGCTTTTTAATGTAAATGTAGAGGAAGGACAACCGTTGCAAGCGCCTTGAAGCACTACTTTTACAC
>JAYTGH010000275.1:0-1894 GCA_043733645.1 Flavobacterium sp.
CCCGCAAAACCAATTAAAGCGCCTGGTTCAGAAATATTTACATCGCCAAGCATCGCATAAGAAGCAGTTGTTCCGCCTGTTGTTGGGTCAGTACATAAAGAGATATACGGAATTTTAGCTTCGGCTAATTGTGCGAGTTTTGCAGAGGTTTTTGCTAATTGCATCAGCGAGTACGCTGCTTCCATCATACGAGCACCACCCGATTTTGAAATCATCACAAAAGGCACTTTATTTTTGATTGAATAGTCAATACCTCGGGCAATTTTTTCACCTACAACAGCTCCCATCGAACCGCCAATAAAAGCGAAATCCATACAGCAAACTACCAAATCTTTTCCTTTAGATTTTCCAACACCGGTTCTAACAGCATCTTTCAATCCTGTCTTGTCGATAGCGTCTTTCAATCGGTCCGCATATTTTTTGGTATCCACAAATCCTAACGGATCTTTTGAAGTCATTTTGGCATCCAATTCCTTAAATTCATTGTTGTCAAACAAGATTTCGAAATATTCTTTACTGCCAATTCTAACGTGAAAATCATCTTCCGGGCTTACCCAAAGATTTCTAGCCAATTCGTCTTGGTCAATAATTTTTCCAGTAGGCGATTTATACCAAAGCCCTTTTGGAACGTCTTTCTTGTCTTCGGTTGCGGTAGTAATACCTTTTTCTGTTCTTTTAAACCAAGCCATAATTAAGTTGGAAGTTAGAAGTTGGAAGTTGGAAGTTTTAAAGCTTCAGTTCCAACGCTATTTTATTAATATTAATTTCTTTTTATACTCCGTACCTCGTACCTCTTACTTCGTACCTTGTACTTATAAAGTGTTTACATTGTTCAAGTCAGCAAATGCTTCCTCTAATCTTTTGTTGAAAGTTAGTTCGCCTTCGCGTATCCATTTTCTTGGATCGTAGTGTTTTTTGTTTGGGGAATCTGCCCCGGTTGGATTTCCGATTTGGGTTTTTAAGTACTCAATATTAGTAACCATATAATCACGAATTCCTTCTGTGTAAGCAAATTGTAAATCGGTGTCGATATTCATTTTGATTACACCATAACTAATCGCTTCCTTGATTTCTTCCGGAGTAGAACCTGAACCGCCGTGGAAAACGAAATCAACCGGATTTTTTCCTGTATTATGTTTTTTCTGAATATAATCCTGTGAATCACGAAGTATCGTTGGAGTTAGTTTAACGTTTCCTGGTTTGTAAACGCCATGAACATTTCCGAAAGCCGCAGCAATGGTAAAACGTGGACTGACTTTCAGCAATTCTGAATAAGCATAATCAACATCTTCCGGAGTAGAGTATAGTTCAGAATGGTCAACACCTGAGTTGTCAACACCATCTTCCTCACCACCGGTGATTCCCAATTCTATTTCCAAAGTCATACCCATTTTACTCATACGTTCAAGGTATTTTTTACAGATCTCGATATTTTCATGCATCGGTTCTTCTGATAAATCGAGCATATGTGAAGAATACAATGGTTTTCCGGTTTCAGCAAAATGTTTTTCAGAAGCATCTAACAAACCATCAATCCAAGGCAATAATTTTTTAGCGCAATGGTCCGTATGAAGAATCACAGTAGCACCATAAGCTTCCGCTAAAGTATGAATGTGTTTTGCTCCGGCAATTCCGCCTGCAATGGCTGCTTTTTCGCCACCATTTGAAAGTCCTTTTCCTGCATTATAAGCGGCGCCACCATTAGAGAATTGAATAATAACCGGAGCATTTAATTTGGCAGCAGTTTCCAAAACACCGTTAATTGTACTTGAACCAATAACGTTTACTGCAGGAAGTGCAAACCCTTTTTCTTTCGCGTAAGCAAAAATTGCCTGAACTTCATCTCCCGTTGCTACTCCTGGTTTTATATTGTGAGCCATTGTTTGTGTTGTTT
>JAYTGH010000276.1:0-5516 GCA_043733645.1 Flavobacterium sp.
AAATCCTAAATTCGCTTTTGATTGAATCAACACAATAACTTATTTGAAAAAAAAATACCTGTATCAATGTTCCTCAACGAATCACTACAATATTACAAGACTCAATTTCAAAAACTGAAGCAGGGTATTACCCAATATGGCAAAGCACCGCATAAGCCTATCTTGCTCTTGTCAGTGATACATCAAATAGAAAAAGGAAATATTTCAGACAATCGTATTTGCCTCACGCCCGATTTGGTCGCAGAGTTTTTAGAAACCTTTAAACTCTTGGTACACACGGGCAATCGCCCAGAGTTCAGCCTCCCTTTTTATCATTTAACGGGCGATAAGTTTTGGCATTTGATGCCGAAAAGTGACCAAATACTGAGGGGGTATGTCAAAAGCCTCACGGTGATGAACGAAATCATTGATTACGCTTATTTGGATGAAGGCTTGTTTATGCTGTTGCAAAATCCCGAAACACGGCAGATTTTGAAACAGACGCTTTTAGATACTTATTTCCCTCAAACCAAAGCCTTGTATCTATCCGCACAACCCAATACGGATGCCTATATCCAGAATCTCGAGAAATACATTTTGCAAGAGCCGAGCACCGTGTATGCGACACCCCCCTCAGTATCAGAGGAAGATGAGCGATTTGTACGCGGCAGTCTTTTCAAAAAATTAATTCCCAGACTGTACAATCAGACGTGTAGCATTAGCCGTATGCGGGTCACGTCCTCGCATGGCTATCAGTTAATAGATGCTTGCCACATCAAACCCATCAGCCTATCCAACGATGATACAGTCTCCAACGGTTTTGCCCTCTGCCCGAATCTTCATCGCGCTTTCGATAGAGGCATTATTGGCATTGATGCCACATATCGGGTCGTGGTGTCTCGGCATATCAAGGAAGATGATGCGGTGGCGTATAGCCTCAAAGCTTTAGCAGGTACACAACTTTATTTGCCGATGCCTGAAGCTTATTATCCTGCGGTGGATAATTTTTTGTGGCATTTGGGGGAGAGGTTTGAGAAATAATAATATACAACTTCTAATAATTCTACTTCTATATTAAATACTCAAGTTGTTCTTTTATATGAGAAAGTAATCCTTGAAACCATCTTACAATTTTGTCTTCGTTATTAAGCAAATGAACATGAGTCTCATTATTTATCCAATTGCCATTCATAGCAAAATGAATTTTATTGACATCAATTATTTTCGATTTCTCTTCTTCTAGTAAACCGATAAAAGTATCAGCGTTTTCTGTACTTTCAGCAAGTTCTTTAAATGTTTTTTCTATGACTTGATTCGCAGTTATATGCCAATGGGGTTGTGGATGTTTTTCTTCACTATTATTATAATCATCCCATTCTGCTCTAAAAAGTTGATGCTTAATTGGATCATTTGCTTTGCCTTGAAACACTGATAATGAGATAAAAGTATTTTGTTTTTCAAAATTAATTTCTAGATAAAACCAAAAATCCTCAAACCATTTTATCACATTAATCTCTTCTGACTCGTTTTTATAATTGTTCCTTGCTTTTGATGTATTATTACCAGAAATTTTGAACTTACCTAGATTGGTATTATTTAAAATAAATGTTGATCCTGTAAAAAAAATATTACAAGAATTATTAATAGTATTTATTAAGCTTATTCTATTCAACATTTTAGGATAAATTAAATTTCTGGATAGAAATATTTATTCAATATCTCATTTGAGATTGTCTTTACGTATGAATTTCCGTGTGATAATTCTTTACCTATTGTAACAAGCTTATTATATATATCTGAATTTTTTATAGTTTCGGAAGAGTAATCAGGGATTGGAATTTGCTTAGTATACTTTTTGCCCAAATCATACCAATTTCCACCAGCTAGTTCTTTAGAATAAATAGATAATAAGTCATCAAATACATTGCTAGAGAAAATTGATAAATAGAAATAGAAATCTGAGTTGTCAAACTTTTTCTTTGGCAACCAAGCATTTCCTCCTTGTATCGCTAACAATCCATCTTTGTCAAAAGCAAAAGAACTAGAATTTCCAAAAGCGGAAGAAATCAATCTTGGTGATTTTTTTCTTAACCATGCTCTATGCTCACTTAATGTCCACCAATTAGAAATAGATTTTCTAGCTCTACCTATTGAAAGCATATTTTTAGCTGAAACAATTTTGCTATAATATATTGGAACCTCTTGCATAAATTCATCTTCTGTTTTTAACATAAGTTTATCCTCACTATAAGGATACCAGACATAATTGGTTATAGTAATTGAGCCATTTTTAATTGATTTACTATCGGCTACAGGTCGAAAATAAATTTGTTCATTAATTGGTAATTTATCAAACTCATTTTGGGAAATTTTAAAAATATCATTATTACCAGTTCTGATACCTTGTTGAACATTGAATATGTCTTCTACTCTTGCAAGTTTTTTCTCATTGACAAATCTCTCAACATTTTTTAATAAATTATTTTCCTTTAAAGAAACAGGCTTCCAACTTTCGCTTATAATTGGAAATGAAATAGGTTGAAAAATACTATAATTCTTTTCATTAATAGTAAGCGCATTTGAAAAATACATCTTTCGTAAATCTCTTAATGCATCTTGAGCAACTCCTTTTTCGTTTCTCGTCCAAAGTATAGTTGGTACTGAATTTACTTTAGGTTTATTCCCTACAATAAAACTAACATCAGTTAAAGCATCTTCAAAAACAAAATTTCCAAGCTTTCCAATAATATTAAATGTCAAAATATCTTTTAATTCTTCCCTTAACTTTTTGTAGGAATCTAAAGTTAGTAACGAGGATGGAATCACACAACCTATTATACCATCATCACAAATGCTTTTAACTGATTTATAGAAAAAAGCACTAGCCTGATTTGGCTTACCGTTAAAATTTTTACCTAATGCATTGCTTACAGAATCTCGTGATTTCTTATCTAAAAACTCCCAAGAAACAAATGGAGGGTTCATCAAAATTAGGTCATAATCATTATCCCAAACTTCGGTTAAAGAGTCTTCTACAATTTTAATATCAAAACTAAGCCTGTTATTCCAAATAGTTTTTTGCTCATATTTAAGTAAAAAATTTGATGTATTTATGGCTGTTTCTGATGAATCCCAACCAATAATTTCAATTAATCCAGAGTATTCAAGTTCCCTTAGTTGTTTAAGAGATTCAATTAAAAATTCAGAAGATCCACAAGCTGGATCAAATATTTTTATTTTATATTTATTTAAATCTACTTTTCTAAGCGCATTCTCAACAATTGTTCTCGCGAGAAAAGGAGGAGTATAATGTATACTAGAATATAAGTTTTTAGTAGCATGAATTTGACTTGAAATTCCTCCAAATAACTCTCTTTGTGGATTGAAAAAGAGAACTTCTTTCTGAGCTTCTTGAAAAAGAATACCAGCAGAATGCCTTAAGATTAAATCTAATTCGGGCTTAATATTATTAACTCCGCTCTTTAATTTCTCAGTATAATAATCAAATTCATTTGGAACATGAACTTCGTTTATATTCCATTTATTTCGATCAAAATTTTCAATATTATCTTCAAGACTGGTTAATAATACAAATAATAAATTTAATGCTTCTACAGGATTAGTTTTTTCTAAAGTTAAGTTCCGAAATTGTCTGAAAATATCAATTATAAAAGGAACTACGTCTCTATCAGATTTGTAACTCTTTGTCAATAAATATTTATAAAATTTATCTATATTTTCAGAAACAGTACTGAGAGGTGCTTCTTCAGGCTTTTCTTTAGTCCAGTTGAAAATTAAAACTTTATTTTGGTCTATAACAACGAAGTTCTTAGTATTACTCGACCAAGACTTCGAATAATAATCAGCTATTGCACTTTCATCTTTTATTGTTTGTAAGCAAAAGTCACCATATCCTCCATTCAACATTAAGTATTTAGGTTCGTTCAATGCATGATTAAGATGGATTGGTAAAAGCCCAAAGCTTTGCTTCCAAATATTTATGTCAGAAAGGTTTTTCATTATAGTACTAAATAAGAGAGTCCTAAATTGTTTGAAAAATTTAAATAATTTTATAATAATAAACAAATTTTTGTATTAATGTACGAGAAAAATTCATATTTGTTATCAAAATAAAACAATGTGTGTTAAATTATAAAGCCAAAGATATTAATTCTTTGTTATTAAATAATAAAAGCTTGAATTTTTTTATAAGGAATGCCCGCTCACACCAAGTTTTCTTAAAACCAACCCACTCATTAATCTACCTCTGAAAAACAGGATGGATTGCCCGCTCGCCCCAATTCTTCCTAAAACCAACCCACAAATCTACCCCTGAAAAACGGGCTTGCTCGCGCAGCAGTCTGCTTCATCAGAAAAACGGTGAAATACTGAGGGGGTATCTCAAAATGAATCGAGATACCCCCTCAGTTATGTATGCCGCTTGATGACACATATTTTAGCCATCAAAGGCTATACCTTTAATGAATCTTCCGTTTTTCGATACAATTATCAACAATTTGTGGATAATATTTTTAGAAACCGAAAATTGGAAGTTTTACATTTGCCTTGTTTGTAAACTCATTTAAAATAAAGCAATGGCAAAAGAATATTTGATATACTGTGACGAAAGCGTTGAAAAGGGACATTATTATTCGGATTTTTATGGAGGTGTACTAATTGCTTCAGAAGATTTATATAAAGTACAAAAAGAACTTGAAAAATGTAAAAGTGATTTAAATTTCAATAGTGAAGTAAAATGGGTTAAAGTCACTGAAAATTATTTAGAAAAATACAAAACCCTAATAGATGTGTTTTTTGACTTTATCCAATCAGGTCAAGTTAAATTAAGGATATTGTTTCGCCAATCGGCTATCAATGCCGCTAATTTATCTGATTATAATAAACAACATGGGTATTTCCTATTGTATTATCAGTTTATCAAACACGCTTTCGGTTTGAGATATGCTAACATACCCCATTCAATGCCTATTTTCTTACGCATCTATTTTGACGAACTACCCGATAGTCGTCTTAAATCAGAACTTTTCAAAAACCATATTTGGGCATTACAATCCCTCTCTATTTTTACTGAAACGAATATCAAAATTAGAAGACGAGATATAGGCGAAGTGGATTCAAAAGACCATGTTTTACTACAATGCCTTGATATTGTCTTAGGAGCAATGGCTTTTAGACTGAATAATTTACATAAAACAAAAGCACCCGAAACAGGAAAAAGGGGGAAGAGAACAATTGCCAAAGAAAAACTCTATAAGCATATTCATTCCAGAATAATACAAATATACCCTAATTTCAATATTGGTAAAACGACTGGTAAAGCAAATGGTTGGGCGGATATTTGGGAGCATCCTTATCGACATTGGTCATTTGTGCCTCGTGATTTTACTATCGATGACACTAAATTTAAGAAGAGACAATAAAAAAAAGCTCGACTATGGCTACATATTATCTCTCGCGTGGAACGCAAGCCTTCGCCATTAGTGGAGCTTTATGATACAAAGGTATGGAATATTTCA
>JAYTGH010000277.1:0-1885 GCA_043733645.1 Flavobacterium sp.
CATTGTTCAGCCCAAATTGCACCAAAGAATTATTAATCGCCACAATAACCCCTTTTTCATCCATTACTGCAATGTGATCAGTTATTGAATTAAACAAACTCCGGTTAAACAGCTCGCTTTTTCTTATTAGTTCTTCGTTTTTCTTTATTTCAGTGATATCCCAGTTCGCACCTATCATACGGATTGAGTATGTTCAATAAACTGTGTCAAAAACGAATTTAATTAATTTTATACTTTAATTTGACACTATGAAAAACGGATTTAATTTTGAAGAATTTTCCCAAAAGGCGATTGCTGATTTAAAGCAAGGAAAGCCATTAACGGGAACCGAAGGAATTTTCACTCCATTGTTGAAAATGATTTTGGAAGCCTCGCTCCAAAGCGAGATGCAATCGCACATCGACACGACCAAGCCGATTAAAAACAGGCGCAACGGACAAGGTAAAAAGAATATGGAAAGTTCATTGGGTAAGTTTGAACTCTCCACGCCCCGCGATCGTTTGGGCAGCTTTGAACCACAAACAGTTGGCAAAAGGCAGGTCAGTATTAGCAGTGATATTGACAAGAAAATCATCGGTTTATATGGTTTTGGAATGAGCTATAGCGATATTCAGATGCACCTCAAGGAAATGTATGATTTTGATATATCGGATGGTACAATTTCTGCCATAACCGACAGTATTATTCCGGAGATCAAAGACTGGCAAAATCGTCCTTTAGAGAGTGTTTATCCTGTAATGTGGCTAGATGCCATGCATTATAAGGTGCGTCAGGATGGCGTGGTACAGAGCAAGGCTGTTTATTCGGTGCTGGGCATAAACCTTGATGGAATAAAGGAAGTTTTAGGTATTTATTTTGGCAATAGTGAAAGTTCGAGTTTTTGGCGACAAGTCCTCAATGACCTCAAGCAACGAGGCATTGAAGACGTCTTTATAGCCTGCATTGATAATTTAAAGGGCTTTGCAGAAGCTATAGAAGACTATTTCCCCAGAACAGAAGTACAGCTTTGCCTGGTGCATCAGATGCGCAACAGCATGAAATATGTAATCTATAGAGATTTAAGGGAAATCGTAAAAGATCTAAAGCTTATTTACACAGCTGCAACGGAGCAACAAGGCATGGAACAACTCCTTGTGGCTGAAAACAAATGGGGTAAAAAGTATCCGGCCATATTCAAAAGCTGGCACAGCAACTGGGACAGATTGTCCAATATTTATAAGTATAACAAGGATTTAAGACGTATTATTTACACCACAAACCCTATTGAAAGTTATCATCGAATGATTAGAAAAGTAACCAAAACTAAAGGAGCCTTCTCATCTGAAAACGCAATACTCAAACAAATTTATCTTGCCATACAAAATGCCCAAACTAGGTGGACAGGACAAATCTTTTCCTGGAATGTTATCCGAAACGATTTAAATCACTATTTTGGCGATAGAATAAAATGAATGACACAGTTTATTTAACACTCCCAGTTTTTTAGGTGTTTTTATCGGAATAGTTTCATTTTTATGTATGAAAAGTCTTTGTTTGTAACTAATTTACGTTCGAGGATATGATGCGGTGCTTCTTTGTTATCAAAGATTAACTTTTTTTCATAACGAATTATTTTTTATTTGCAGGCGATTAAAAATCTGTTCCTATGGGAATATTTATTGAATGCACCAGCAGGTAATACTTGAATTAGATAGAAAAACAAATTAATTATAGCATGAAAAATTACTTTAAAAAAGCTGTTAAGCAGTATTTGCCTTTAAAAACAATGGGATTGTTTGTTTTTATAGGTTTAATTAGTACCAAGGCAGCAATTGCGCAGGTGCCAAATATATCTTATGAAACTCCTCAAAGCTATTCTTTGGGTTCTGCTATTACTCCATTAAAT
>JAYTGH010000278.1:0-1884 GCA_043733645.1 Flavobacterium sp.
CATTGAAATTTCCTTTCGATCGTATATTGGCATCCAAAGTGGCACTAAAGTGACCATAATTAGCTAAATCTTTGAGGTATTGTTCAATAATTGTCATATCAAACTTCTCAATGATAATGGCAAGCCGATAATCGAGGTTTTTAAGGTCAACTGTAATATTTCCATTGACACTACCGCTGCCCGTTCCAGACAAGAAAGCAAATTTTACAGCCATGGTATCAGCGTTCCAATACTTACCCGAACTTTCAAAATTGACTTTTTTTATAGAATAGTTTATAGGTATTTGTTTTTCATGATAATAGAATTCGCCGTCTTTTATTTTTATATTAAGAATATTAACATGGAAAGATGATTTTTTTGGGACTGAATCTTTGGGACTGAATTTTTTAACCAAATCATTAAAATTAGTAACTACTCAGGTTGCAATTTAGCGATAGTAGAAAAGGCAGCCAAGACATTTTGACTGTTTTTTATACAAGTATCGGTTACAGAACGAATGATTGCATAAATTTGAGCTCCGCGTTCGGTTTTAAACTGACCTGATACTTTTTGTTTAACTTTTATATTACGGATAGCTCTTTCAGAAGCATTATTGTCGGGAGGAACTTCAAAGTGGTGTAAAAATGTAAAAATGTAGTCTTTATATTTGTTCATACGCTTATGGAAGGCAACAACTTCCTTCATGTCCTCAGGGATTGAAGTTTGTAATAAAATCATGAGCCGTTTAGTAATTTCTGTTCTTTGATTTATTGGGTAGTAATATTGAGAAGGGGTTAGGTTTTTCTTTAGTTCCAGAGCATCGTGCAATAATTGATTAAACGAAGTTGCCCAAGCTGATTGATATCGTTCTTCAAAAAACTTTAGTTCTCGTAGTAAATGTGCTATGCACAATTGATGGGTTATGGCCTTTGTTTCAAAATGGCTTCTCCAACAATCGTGAACCAGGATAGCATTTTCAAAACCTTTCGAAAAGTTAGCGTGAATAGTCGCTGTACCACGGTTACGTGAAAAAGCTATAAAGGTGGATATTCTGTTTTGCCATGTCCAGAACCATGCTAATTTTCCATTTACTTTAGCGCCTGTTTCGTCAGCTCCAACAACCTTGCTCGTTTCAACGGCTTTGGCAATAAGATTATATGCAGGAATGGCTTTTTGGGCAAAACGTTCAAGGATGTCGCAGATAGTCCCTTCACTAATAGGCATATTGCAAACATCACTAAAATATTCACTCATTCTCTCGAGGGGGATATATTGGCGTGTATGCATATATGCAATAGTAGCTTCCACGTTGGAGCCATAGCTGATTGGGGCATTTACACCTTGTGGAAATGAAGATTCAGTTTGATGTCCACAGGTACACGGAGTCCGATATATCTTATGTTCGGTATACTGTGGCACAATAGCAGGAATATCAACAATCTGTCGGCACATTACTAATTCTGCCGTATTATCAGATATGTCATTGCCACATTGTTTGCAAAATGAAGGTTTGTGATCAATGATAACATCAGGGTTTTCAACCATCTTTAAAGTTTTGCCTTCATGTCCTAGTTGTCCGCCAGAATTTTTACCCCCACTAGTGCGTAAACTTTGAGTTTTAAGTGGTCTATTCTCGTCTTTCGAAGGAGGTACTGAACTGTTTCGGCTGTTTTTGGAATGTTTCAAATTTTCAATAACCTCTAACAACTCACGCACATGAGCTTCAAGGGAAACAATTTTAGCTTCAAGTTCCAATATTCGTTGTTGTTCGAGAGTCAATTTCTTTTTTTTTGTAAAAGAAGTTAAAACCTAACGGAATCAGATAGTTTTGAGTCTTATACTTGTTAGCAAGTAATAAACAAATTGTTAATAACTACCCGATTTTTCAATATTGCTGAGTAGTTA
>JAYTGH010000279.1:0-1884 GCA_043733645.1 Flavobacterium sp.
TAATCGGTAATATCAGTTTATATATCGATTTTAACTAAAATCAACTGTCGTACATCGATTTTAATTTATCAGATGAAAAAGATGTCCTACATTTGTTTAGCATTGAATAAATTCTAATGTCATTTTGACTTAATTAAATACCATGTCAAACCGTAATATCATATCTTTTGACAATCTGTCACTACAAGAATTCGATACCGAAACCGATTTAATTCCACTTTTAACACCCGAAGACGAAGAAGAAATGAATAACGAAGAATTACCTAATTCTTTGCCAATTTTACCTTTACGTAATACGGTTCTTTTTCCGGGTGTTGTAATTCCAATTTCAGCTGGAAGAGATAAATCTATCAAACTTATTAATGATGCCAATGCCGGAAATAAAATTATCGGTGTTGTTGCCCAAAAAAATGAAGAAGACGAAGATCCAACTAAGAATGATATTTATTCTGTTGGAACAGTAGCGCAAATTCTTCGTGTTTTGAAAATGCCTGACGGAAATATTACCGTTATTCTACAAGGAAAAAAGCGTTTTGCCATTGATGCAGTTACTACTGAAAAACCATATCTGAAAGCTACAATAAAAGAAGTTGAGGAAAAGCGACCAGGCAAACACGACACCGAGTTTCAGGCAATAATCGATTCTACAAGAGAGTTAGCTATCGAAATTATAAAAGAAAGTCCAAACATTCCAACTGAAGCTACTTTTGCTATAAAGAATATTGAAAGTCAATCTTTCTTAGTCAATTTTGTTTCCTCTAACATGAATCTTACAGTTAAAGAAAAGCAAGATTTGCTAATGACTAATGCGCTAAAAGAAAGAGCTTTAGAAACTTTGCGTTACATGAACGTAGAGTTGCAAAAACTGGAATTAAAAAACGATATCCAATCTAAAGTTCGTTTCGATTTAGACCAACAACAACGTGAATATTTTCTGCATCAACAAATGAAAACCATCCAGGAAGAATTGGGTGGTGTTTCAAATGAGCAGGAAATTGAAGAAATGCGCATGAAAGCCAAAACCAAAACTTGGGATGCCAAAACATCAAAGCATTTTGAGAAAGAAATTTCCAAAATGCAGCGTATGAATCCGCAAGCTCCCGATTTTGGCATACAAAGAAACTATTTAGAATTGTTTCTGGAATTGCCTTGGAATCACTATTCCAAAGATAATTTTGATTTGAAACGCGCTCAAAAGATTATTGACCGTGACCATTTTGGTTTAGATGATGTTAAGAAAAGAATCATCGAACATTTGGCAGTATTGAAGTTGCGAAACGATATGAAGTCACCAATAATCTGCTTAACTGGACCTCCTGGAGTCGGAAAAACATCTATCGGTAAATCAATTGCTGAAGCTTTAGGAAGAGAATATGTTCGGATTTCGCTTGGCGGTTTACGCGATGAAGCTGAAATACGCGGACATCGGAAAACCTATATCGGCGCTATGCCGGGAAGAATTATCCAAAGCTTGAAAAAAGCGGGAACTTCCAATCCGGTTTTTGTTTTGGATGAAATTGATAAGTTATCAAATTCACATCAAGGCGATCCATCATCGGCATTACTTGAAGTTTTAGATCCTGAACAAAACAGCGATTTTTATGATAATTTTTTAGAAATGGGTTATGATTTATCCAAAGTCATGTTCATCGCAACTTCCAATAATATGGGAACTATTCAACCTGCGTTGAAAGACAGAATGGAAGTTATCAAAATGTCTGGCTATACCATTGAAGAGAAAGTTGAAATTGCGCGTCAGCATTTGTTCCCAAAACAATTGAAAGAACACGGTTTGAAATCAAAAGATTTAACTATTGGAAAAAGACAATTAGAAAAAATTGTGGAAGGTTATACCCGAGAATCCGGCGTTAGAAGTTTAGAACA
>JAYTGH010000280.1:0-5506 GCA_043733645.1 Flavobacterium sp.
TATTTGTTGGCAGATTGGTATCCGATAAAGGGATAAATGAAATGGTATCGGCTTTCAAAATAGTAAATGAAAACCATCCGAATGCAAAATTACTTCTAGTAGGAGATTATGAATTCGATTTAGATCCATTACAATCTTTAACGTTAGACGAAATTCAAACCAATAATTCAATTATTACCGTTGGGTTTCAAAGTGATGTTCGTCTTTATTTGGCTATAGCTGATGCTTTAGTTTTTCCGAGTTACCGTGAAGGATTTCCTAATGTAGTTATGCAAGCTGGAGCGATGGGTTTACCAGCAATTGTATCCAACATTAACGGATGCAACGAAATTATTGTTGAAGGAAAAAATGGAACAATAATCCCGGTAAAGAACACCTCTGCCATAATTGAAAAAATGGAATTGCTAATGATTGATGAGAATTATTTCAAAAAACTAAAGTCAAGTGCCAGAGAAATGATAGTGTTACGTTACAAACAAAAGCTAGTTTGGGAAGCGATTTTACAAGAATATAAGAATTTTGGTTGAGTTATCCGTTGTCTGTTATATATGATGTTTTCAGTTTTTGAACTCTTATTTGCTTTGTTACACTAAATAATAGTTATTTTTGAAAAAAAAAGAATGTACACAAGATTAGTCAAACCTACAGCCGATTTTTTAACAGCTTTAATAGGATTGATTATATTGTCTCCCTTATTCATATTAATTACTATTTTACTCTTTATTTCTAATGATGGGAAGCCTTTTTTTTCTCAATTGCGTCCGGGAAAGAATGGTGTTGTTTTTAAAATTGTTAAGTTCAAAACCATGAACGACAAGAAAGACGAAAACGGTCAATTACTGCCTGATGGACAAAGATTAACGGCAGTGGGTAGTTTTGTTCGTAAAACTTCTTTAGACGAAATACCACAATTAATCAATGTGCTAAAATGCGATATGAGCCTAGTTGGACCAAGACCATTACTTACACATTACCTACATTTATATACTGATTTTCAAAACCGCCGCCACGAAGTTAAACCTGGTATAACAGGCTGGGCACAGGTAAATGGTAGAAATGCTATTTCTTGGGATAAAAAATTTGCTTACGATGTTTGGTACGTCGATCATATTTCTTTTATTTTAGATTTTAAGATACTTTTCAAAACGATGTTAAAAGTGTTAAAAAGTGATGGTATTAATGCAGCAAATGCAGCAACTATAGAGCCTTTCAATGGAGAATAGCATAACTTTATATGGAGCAAGCGGACACGGTAAAGTAATTATTGATATACTAAATGTAGCAGGAGTAAAGATTAAGTCAGTAATTGATGACAATCCAAAATCAGAATTTATTTTAGGTATTTCTATTACAAAAACTAGTGAATTTGATATGTCCTCTTTAGGTAAAACTATAATTTCTATTGGAAATAATAAGGTTAGAAAAAAACTGTCAAAATCACTTGATGCTAATTTTATAAAAGCAATACATCCATCGGCTATCATTTCTCTTAATGCTACTATTGGAGAAGGAACTGCCGTTATGGCTGGAGTTGCCATAAATCCAGATGCAACTATTGGAAAGCATTGTATTATTAATACTAATGCTACTATTGAACATGATACAAAAATTGCAGATTTTGTGCATATTTGCCCCGGAGTTTCATTAGCAGGTAACGTAACCATTGGCGAAGGAACTCAAGTTGGTATTGGAGCAACAATTATTCAAGGGATTTCTATTGGGAAATGGGTTACCATTGGTGCAGGAGCAGTAATAATAAATGATATTCCGGATTATGCTCGAGTAGTAGGAAATCCGGGAAAAATAATAAAATACAATTCTATAAATGAATAATTCAAAAATATGGCTTTCATCTCCACATATGGGAGGCAATGAGCAAAAATATGTTCAGGAAGCTTTCGATTCGAATTGGGTAGCACCACTTGGTCCAAATGTTATTGGTTTTGAACAAGATTTAGAAGAGTTTTTAAATGACGATGCATTTATCGCAGCTCTTAGTTCTGGAACAGCAGCTATCCACTTGGGGTTAATTTTATTAGGGGTTCAGGCTGGTGATGATGTAATTTGTCAAAGCTTTACTTTTTCAGCTTCAGCTAATCCGATAGTTTATCTTGGAGCCACTCCTGTTTTTATTGATAGCGAAATCGACACTTGGAACATGTGTCCAATTGCACTGGAACAAGCTATTATCGATAGAATTTCGAAAAGTAAAAAACCAAAAGCTATAATCCCTGTTCATTTGTATGGAATGCCTTTTAAAGTTGATGAAATCAAAGCAATTGCTCAAAAATATGAAATACCAATTCTCGAAGATAGTGCAGAAGCATTAGGAAGCACCTACAAAGGGAAAAAATGTGGCATTTTTGGCGATATAGGTGTTTTATCATTCAACGGAAATAAAATAATCACAACTTCCGGAGGAGGAGCATTGGTTACCCATTCAAAAAATGTAAAAGATAAAACAATTTTTCTGGCAACACAAGCCAGAGATATTGCACCTCATTATCAACACTCCGAAATTGGTTATAATTATAGATTAAGTAATATTTGCGCAGGAATTGGAAGAGGTCAGATGGAAGCTTTGGAAAAACATATAAAATTGAGACGTGAAATGAATGATTTTTATGTGAATTTCTTTAAAGATAGTGAAGGCGTATCCGTTTTTCAAGAACCCAACGCTGATTTTTATTCGAATTTTTGGTTAACATGCATTTTGATAGATTCAGATAGAGTAGGAAAAACAAGTGAAGATTTAAGACTTGCATTGGAAGCCAATAATATAGAATCAAGACCTTTGTGGAAACCTATGCATTTACAACCTATATTTAAAGATTCTCCTTTTTATGGAGGAAGAGTTTCGGAACAGCTTTTTAAAAATGGTTTGTGCTTACCATCAGGATCAAATTTGACCGAAGAGGATAAAGAGAGGATTAGTAGTACACTTTATCATTTTTTTAAATAATATTTTTGTCTAAAAATGAAAATTGAATATTTTAGCTTAAATTTAACATTTACAAACAAAAATGACAAACCCTATTTTAAAGAATATTAAGGATGCTATATCAAGCAAAAGATTCCGTAACATTGGCTATTTACCTAGGTGGATTATTTTTGCTATTGATGTGTTTATAGTAGCGGTTGCATGTGTTATCACGTTTGTTATTGTCCGCAGCTTAAATGTTAAACCTTATGAAACAATTACTGTTTTCTCACAATATGTTATAGTTGTAGCTGTAAATGCAATTTTCTTTGTTTTTTTTAAAACTTATAGTGGAATAATAAGACACTCCACTTTTATAGATGGTGTAAAACTGTTAGTAGCGACTTCTACTTCCTATTTGAGTTTAATGGTTTACAACTATTCATTTCAAATTATTACAGATAGTAAATTAATGCTTTCAACAGGGTTATTTATTACCTATGTTATTTCTTTTTTGTTGCTATTTCTTTTTAGAATTTTGGTCAAAAACTTTTTCGAAAAATACCTTCAAGTTGAAGACAAAAAACAATTGATAAGAGCAGTTATTTATGGAGCTGATGCTAATGCCATATCGGTAGCCAATGCTTTAAAAACAGAAAAGCCATCACGATTTAACGTTGTAGCTTTTGTCGATAAATTCAAGCAAGATAAAACATCCAAGAGTATCCTTGATTTACCAATCATTAATCAAACTAAAAGCATCCATGCAATTTTGCGTTCGGTTAATGCTGAATCGCTTATCATTGCTGAAAAGAGTTTAACAAAAGAAGAAACTATAGCGCTAGTAGAAGAATGTTTGGAATATAATTTTAAAGTTTTTACAGTTCCTTTGATTACGGATTGGGAAGACCAAAAACAAATATCTAATCAATTAAAGAATTTTGCAATTGAAGACTTACTGGAAAGAAAACCAATTGTTTTAGATGACAAAAAAATATCAGCACAAATTAAGGGCAAAAGAGTTATGATAACCGGTGGTGCTGGTTCTATTGGAAGTGAAATAGTCAGACAAGTAATGAATTTCCAACCCTATAAAATAATTATACTTGATCAGGCAGAATCACCTCTACATAGTTTACATCTAGAAGTTTCAGCAATCTCAAACGAGGTCAGAATTAGAACGGTATTAGCAGATATAAAAGATTATAATGCACTAGAATCAGTTTTTGAAAAGTATAAGCCTGATTTTGTGTATCATGCCGCTGCCTACAAACACGTTCCTTTGATGGAAGAAAATCCATCGCAAGCCATTTATACGAATGTAATTGGGACAAAAAATCTTGCGGATTTATCAAGTAAATATCTTGTAGAAAAGTTTGTGTTAATATCTACCGATAAAGCTGTAAATCCAAGCAGTGTGATGGGAGCCAGTAAGCGTATAGCAGAAAAATACGTTCAATCCCTCAATTATCATCTTGTAAATTCAAATAAAAAAATTATCACTAAATTCATTACTACAAGATTTGGAAATGTTTTGGGTTCTAATGGCTCTATCGTTCCATTGTTTACTAAACAAATTCAAGAAGGTGGGCCAATTACTATTACGCATCCAAAAATAATCAGGTACTTTATGACCATTCCTGAAGCTTGTCAACTCGTACTTGAAGCCGGTGCTATGGGTAATGGAGGTGAAATTTATATTTTTGATATGGGTGAGCCTGTAAAGATTATTGATTTAGCCAAAAAGATGATTCGTTTGGCTGGATTTATTCCAGATAAAGACATTAGTATTAAAATTATTGGATTAAGACCCGGAGAAAAATTATTTGAAGAGTTACTTAATGATACTTCTAAAACGCTGCCGACACATAATATGAAGATAATGATAGCTCAAGATACAATCGATGATTTTGAAGATGTTAAAATAGCTATTGCAGAACTAATTGTGACTGCTCAAAAAAAATCTAGTCAAGACATAGTAACTATAATGAAGAAAATTGTGCCTGAATTTAAAAGCATGAATTCAGAATTTCAAGTATTAGACATTGAATAAATTACTATTTAATGTATTTATCTTATTAAAAATATAAAATCAAATTGTAGCTTTGCAACTTCAAAATAAGCATGTATTGATTCTGCTAAAAAGATTACCCTATAAATTTTAAATATAATGATAAAAAAAATATTCTTACTATTACTTGCTTTAGTTATGTTTTCTTGTGCGAGTAAAAAAGACATCCTTTATTACCAGGATTTGAAAGATGGATCTCAAGGATATATTAATTATTTGTCAAACTCAATTCAAATAAATGATATATTATATATAAAAGTTACTGCTTTGATTCCTGAATCAGTTGAACCTTTTAATTTACAAGTTGGTGCAAATACTAATAGTGTTAGTATTGAGACCTACAGAATTACAGGATATTTAGTTTCTCAGGAAGGAACAATCTCTTTCCCTATTTTAGGCACTATAAATTTAGCTGGCAAAAGTACAATTGAGGCTCAAACTCAAATAGCTAAATTGCTTAGTGATGGAGGTTATATAAAAGAACCAACAGTGAGTGTTAGAGTAATAAATAGTAA
>JAYTGH010000281.1:0-1882 GCA_043733645.1 Flavobacterium sp.
TCAAATCGGAAGATTCCTTTTAAATTCAAAACTTCGTTACTTAAAATTTGAAAATAATGAACCAATTAAATTATCTCCAAAAGAGTCTGAATTGTTAAAAATGATGGCTGTTTACGAAAATGATTTGATGCCAAGAGAATTGGCTCTAACCAAAATATGGAGAGAAGATAACTATTTCACCTCAAGAAGCATGGATGTTTATATTGCTAAATTGAGAAAATATCTGAAAGAAGAACCTAATGTTGAAATCCTCAACATTCACGGCGAAGGTTTTAGGTTAGTCGTAAAAAAATAAAAAATGAAATCCCGCTCAAAGACGGGATTTTTTTATTTTGATAGTTTTTTTCTAAGTTCGGCACTATCGGTTAAGTGTTTAATTTCAATTTTTATGGGTTCGCCATATAATTCTATTTCGCCATTTCCTGAAGCATCAATAGTAGCGATGTTACTGATGTTGATACTGGTTTTGGCATAACCACCAACTTCTACCAAAGCATTTTTTGCAGTTAATTTTTTACCTGTGAAATCGGTGTTGTTATCCAATCGAAGTTTTAAATCTAAAATATCACCTTCGACATCGGCAGATGACTTTTGATACATATCAAACTTCATTTCGCCTGAAGAGATAAGCGCTTTTACATAAGCACTTTTGCTCACGTCAACGGCTGTTTTTTCGGATTTTAAATTGAGTTCTACTTTAGATTTATCGTTTGCCATTAAAGTAAAGTTCTTGGTTTTGGCATTTAAAAACAATTTAGAATAGTCATAACTTTTAAAGGTTACATTGTCTAAAACCACATCAGATAAAGCGGTTACATTGGTTTCGTCTTTGGCAATGAGCATATTGAAGTTGTCGGTGTATGTTACACGAACACTTAGTTTTTTATAACTTGAGATATCTCGGGAAGTTGAAATTCTAAGGTTTTTGCCAGCCAATTTATATTCGACAAATTCTATCAGATTGTCATCGGCTTCTATTTCGATGCCACATTCATTTCCTTTAATCAAAAATATTTCCAAATTATCTTCCACTTCAAGCGATTCAAAGTCGCCTACTTGTTTTTGTTCAAGTTTAACAATTTTGGAACCTTTTACTTTTTCTTTCTTTTGTGCAAAAGTTAGTAAAGTGAGAAAAAGGAAACTAAGAGTAATTATTTTTTTCATGAATGTACAATCTATGTTTTTACTTCGTTCAAGTTGGTCTCTTCTTTAGGACGAGACTCGAGTGTCAAAAATAGAAAAAAAAACATCCCAATTTTCATTGAGATGTTTTATTAACTTATTCTTTCGAAACACTTCCGCCGGAACTTTCCTCTTTACTAACTGTTTTGGGAGAACTGTCATAATCGACAGAGCTTCCGCTGGATGCTTTGGCATTTAAACTCACTAATGGATGTACATTGGTAGAACTACCACTTGTTGATTGAGAAACGACTTCGTTAACCAACAAGCCCTGAGCATCGATTTCGCTTCCGCTTGAAGAATCAGTTTTTAATTTTAGTGCTTTTCCTTTTACAGTCAAAGTGCTTCCGCTACTGCTTTCGCAGTCGACATTATCATACTCTAAGCTTAAATTTGCTTCGCTTCCGCTGCTGGTTTTTACAGCAATATTGGTTCCGCTAAACACATTCATTACACTAACGGATGAACCGCTTGCGATTGTAAGGGCTGCTAGTGAAGGCATTTTAACATGAACAGTTTGCGATGAAGCCTCACCAATATTTTCATTAGTAGTGATGATAAGCGTTCCGTTTTCTACTTTGGCAGTAATGTGTTCCTGTAAATTCTGATCGGCTTCTACTTCAACAAAATACGCATCACCTTGTTCCAATGTTACATTTAAACCGCGACTTACATCTACTTTTGAAAAGTTACCTTCAAC
>JAYTGH010000282.1:0-5486 GCA_043733645.1 Flavobacterium sp.
TCATTCTGCTCGGATGGTGAAATTGGTAGACACGCTGGACTTAAAATCCAGTGAACAGCAATGTTCGTGCGGGTTCAAGTCCCGCTCTGAGTACAAAAGAAAACCGTAAAGACTTAATTATTAATTCTTTGCGGTTTTTTTTATGTCTTGTTACCAAACCCTTGCCAAACCATTTTAAAAACAACCCTTTTTTATTAATTTATTAAACCTTAAGTACTCGATGAGGTTTAATATTATTTCATTTACCTGTTTAATTTTATTTAAATTCAAAAATTGAATAATCTATATCTTTATCAAATTGTAAAAGTTTAATATCTTTATCAAACTCTGCGTAATAAGTTCCAATATCCAAAGCCCCTAATCCGTTTTTCATTCTACATTTATGAAGTGCAACATATCCTAATATATCTTTAGAACCCAAATATTTTTTTAATTTTTCATTTTCATTTTTATAATCAGAAATTGCCTTATTGGCGGTTTCAATATCCTCTTTTGCACCATTAATAAATTCATCAAAACTATCGTCTTTATATTTTGCCTTATTTGCTTCTGCGCTTTTTAAAGTTTCAGTATTTGTTGTGATAGATTTTTCATTGTTCTTAATTTCATCATTATTAATGTCAATTTTAGTTTGGGCAAATTTTCCGGCAATTATAGTGTCCGTAACCTTTAAATCAATAAATTCATAACTTGAAGGGTCTTTTGCGTTTTTATCTAAATAGTCTTTTATTTCAGACTTCATTTTGCTCTCGTTACTGTTGCAAGAAATAAGAACCATAGCCATAGCTAAAATTGTAATTATTTTTTTCATTTTTTTACTGTTTTAAAAATTAAATCAATCAAATATAAAAAAACCTTTCATTTCTGAGAGGTTTAGTTTTGAATAAATGGGATTTTATTTTAATTGAAATTTGGCGATTAATTCTGCTATTCTTTTTTCACGTTCTTCCGGTGTTAGTATTTTTTCTGTATTTGTTTTTTCTGTTTTTACCTCGTTTTGTTTTGGTAGGATGTAAGGCAATAACTTTGATATTGCATTAACACGATCGTTGGGTTCTAATTGCTCAATTATTTTACCCAATTTCTCCAGCTCCTTACCTACTATTTTTTGAAGTAGTTCTTTTGTTTCTGAGGTGGTGCGGTTGGGTGTTCCCGCTATTCGACCACCTGTTTTTTTTCTAATTGCCATAATTTAAAAGTTATAAGTTTCTATTATTATCTACTTTAGAGATTGAACCCATTTAATAATGTGATTTGCTGAGGGTGGTACAATCTGTTTTGTTTAATTTTTTTGTTGCTATCGGTGTTTCTAATATTGTGTGCAATCTCTTTTATTTGAGTTTTAAAATCTGACTTAAACCATATTTTCGACAAGTACCGTCTTTTGATTTGTTCAAATATTTTTTTGTCTGTTTTATAATAGTATTTTAGTCCTGTATGTGAAAGTAAAATACTGTTTTCCTTTTGCATCGAAATATTAAATCCAGTCACTTTACAAAGGATGTTTTTAGTGTCATTTTCATAATTCAATACTATCCGTTTTGACAGTATAGTTAAAGGGTCAATTTGGATAGTCTTACTATTTAGAAAATCAATCTTTTTACTCATTATTTCGGCGGTTAAATCCTGGACTTTGTTCGAGTTTTTTTTAATGATTTTTTTTAATTGATTCTTATGATAGGTAAAGTTTTTATTTTGATTGTTGGCCAGTAATCCAGTCCAGTAATTTGGGTTTGAATATCCAAGTATTGACCTTTTTAATTTTGTACTTAAAGTGTCAATTTGGATAGTGTTATCATAATACAACACATTTTGCCATTCGTTTAAAACCTCATCTTTGAAATTATGTAAACCGTAATTAATTAAATCCTGTAAACTAAAAATGCCCCGTTCATTTAGTTTTTGCATTTTAGTATATTTAATCTCAAAACGCATTATCTCGGTTTTAATATTAAAATTCTTTTTGTAGTGTAACGCCTTATTATAAATTTTGATAATGTATTGAGAGTGTTGCACCTGTTTAAATTTTCCCTCGTCTGAATTTATTTGATATTCAAAAGGTTTTGTTTTGTGAAGTAAACAATTATCTAAAATTTCATTCGTTGGAACTGGAGGCGTTATATTGATTCCAATCTCTAAACACTTCAAAATACATTTGTTTGGGTCAACACCAAATTTTGTATTTAACTCACTCAAAACATACAAAACTGCCTCATCTTTAAAGTCATTGTAATTGTGCGCCCCATCATTCCAGTATTTATGTAAACTTCCCGAAAGTGTTATAGTTCCGGTGTCATAAATCTTGAACTCCAAACCTTTGTAAGAGGCATTTTTTGATGGTGTTACCTTGTTGCCGTTCCTGTTTGTGGTTTTCATTTCGCCGGTAGTTAGGTTAATAGAGTCATAAAAATCTAATAGAGTATTATTCTCTAAAATAGAGGGGTCTAATTCCTGAATTATTATTTTTATGAAGTCAATCAATTGATTATCTTTGTTTAGGTTTTTTACATTGCCTGTTGAAAACTGAACTTTTGAACAATTAGAGGGACTTGAACAATCCCTCTTTTTTTATGTCCTTTAGTTTGTTTTGTAAGTGCTAATAATGTTTTGAAGTATTCCGTTATGATTTGGATAAAACCCCCTGTAAACGTCAATAAATAACGTTTTCCTATCTGCTGAGAATAGAAACATTAACAAAGTTTTTACGGTGGTGTTTCTGCCAATGGGTTTACAATCGCCACTAAATAAACTTTCAATTGTAGTTGGTCGCAATCCTGTGATTAATTGCGAACGTGTCCAGCTCTTTGGATCGGTTCTTAATCTCAAATAATCATCTACACGGGTTGTGCAAGATTTACCTTGAAATTTCTCAATTCTTAGTATTTCAGTCAACAAAATAGAGCCATTTGTGACCTCATCAAATTGATAAACTGAATAACTTTTTAATTCGTTACTTAATTTGTAAGTATGCCGAATGTACTGTGGGGTGTTGCCTGTTGAAGTCATAATCTTAAACTTTTAGGGGTTTAAGACTTGCCTCGACTTCGGAACGTAAAAAATAAATCCTTCCCGAAATTGCGAGAGGGTTTAATTTGCCTGTCTTTTGCCAGTTGGAAATTGTTGAGATGTCCACCGAAAACATTTTAGCCACGTCTGAGCGTGTCAAATATTCCTTTGGTTGTACCGGTGCAAAATGTTTTAAAAATTCCTGTAGTTGGATTTTTACTCCTTCGTTAATCAGGGTTTGAAGTTCCTGAGGAGTTACTGAAATAAACTGAATAGTTTTATTCATTTTGTTTAACTTTTTTAGAGTTAAACAATTCCACTTCTTTGGGGTCAAATAAAAAACCCCTTTTATGGTTTGGATTGATTGGTTTTAACTTTCCAGTTGTTACCAAATACGCAATATTGCGCTGAGTGTATCCGAGAATTAAGGATACTTCTTTTGTGTTTAAAATTCTTTTTACCAGTCTATCATAGCCGTAATCGTGTTTATGGGTTAATAATAAGGCAAATGTATATATTTTTTCTTATAAAAGAAATATTATTTTATTCATTTGTTCCATTGGGTAATATTACCATTTTAGCGGGTTTGTCTTTATTGAGGTCTTCATAAAATTTCATAAATAAATCAGCGTTTGTGTCTTTGTCTTCCCGTTGGTTAATGTATGATAAAAATAACGATTCTTTACTGTGGCCGGTTATTCCAATTAGTACGGCGGTCGGTATCTTTTTATAGTAGTTAGTAGCAAATGAACGTCTAAAACTATGACTTGTAATTAATTCGTGTTTAGGGTAAAAATCCAATTTTTTGCGGTTTATACTTTCGTCAATCAATTTGCCTTTAGGGTTTAAAATTCGTTTCCCTGTTTTTGTTACGATTAACTTTTTGCCTTCAACCATCTCGTTAATTTCTGCCTCTAAACATACTTTTTTGATATAGTCATTTAGTTTTTGATTGCTAATTTTATGCGGGAAATCATTCTCTAAAATGTCAATAACGTGGGGCGCAATTACGCCAATAGTTACACTTTTATTAGTTTTCTGTTGAATTATATCTAAATACATATTCCCGCCTTTATATCGTATGTTTTCGTTTGTGATATTCATAAGGTCGGACTGTCTTTGGCCTATTTCACAACCAATTAACAACCATTTACGGGCGTTAATCCATTCCGGCTTTGTTATATTGGCGGTTCTTATTTTTTCCAGTTCTTCAAACGATAATGTTTGAATATATCTGTCTTCATCATTTTCAGAAAATCCCTGTATTTGATTAATATGGGGGTTTGTTGGGATGTCTAATTTTTCAGCATCGAGGCAAACGGTTTTTAAATTGTCAATTTGTTTACCGGCGTAATTCATAGAATACCCTTTTGTATTAACGAGCCAGTTAGTGAATTTATCGACAAAGGTTTTGTTAATGTCTAAAAAGTTGATTTGTTTTTTTATTGTGATCTCGTAAACGTCAATAAGATTTAAAAAAGTAGTATACCCTTTTACTCTACTTTGGGACAATCCCAATTTATTGCGCCCCATTACTTTGCGCGTGTTCGCATTGTCTATAATATACTGAATATGATTTGTAATTAATCCGGTATCTTTTTTTTCAACACGTTTGAAACATTCATTTATTTTATTTTCGAGCCAGTAAGTATCTATTATTAACCCGTTGCCTAAATCTTTATTGAGATTATCAAAAATGAATGATTCTAATTTTTTGAGGTTGTTAAAAATTAGTTTGTTGCTATCGGTGTTTTGTTTCGGGCGGTCGGTGTCTTTGCTCCAGTCTTTTGGATTTATAGAAAATCCTGTATTTAACTCAATAACATTACCACGCCCTGAGGATAAATATATCTTAATTGATACATTTTTGTTTGACTTACTTCTAAGTCTAAAATTTACGGTTGCCATTTCTTGAACTTTTAAACGTTTGAACAATTCAAATATAATGAATTAGACAATACGTTTTACAAAGTTGCCAAACCGTTGCCAAACCGTTTTAAGATATTATTAGTTTTTATTAGTTTAAATTCTATTGTTTAACTTTTCTTGTAGTGCCTTAAAGTAATAGGGTTTTAAGGGTATAAAGTTGGTTTTCGTACTGTTTTAGGCAAGTGTTTAAAATAGCAAAATAGAGGGTATTAACGTCCCGCTCTGAGTACAAAAGCTTCAAACTTTGTTTGGGGCTTTTTTTGTTAACATACTTTCCAAATAAATTTGAATAGTGCTGAAAGTAAAAAAGCCACGCAGAGCGTGGCTTTAAATCTTTAAAAAATAATTAGTATCTAATTATTTTTTTGCAGGTGCAGCTGGTGTAGCAGCAGGAGCTTCTGTTTTGGCAGCAGTTGTATCTGCAGCAGGAGCAGCAGTTGTGTCAGCAGCAGGAGCAGCAGTTGTATCAACAGCATCAACAGCAGTTGTGTCAGCAGCAGCAGCGTCAGTAGCCTCAGCTTGTTTACAAGATACTACAGTTAATGCAGCAA
>JAYTGH010000283.1:0-5478 GCA_043733645.1 Flavobacterium sp.
CCTCACCGCGAACTCTATCTGTAGGGCTATTGTTTTTAACCCCTACCATTAGTGTTCTGACCAAACCAAAATTTGGAGTCCCTTTTATTCCTAAACGTAAGTTTGGATCACCATCACCATCAGGATAATTTGCAAGATCGTCATCCGGATAGAAAACACCATTAGGGAATAATGAAAAATTCATGCCTAAAGATTCAACTTTCATCTTGGTTAACAACGATAAATCAAGATTAATATTATTGACATCGGGCCAAACATCTTCAGGTTTAGTTGCGCCCTCTAACGTAACTTTTAAAGGTAACTCTACTTGATAATAATTATTGGTAAAATCATTTCCAAAACGAATAAAGCCACTCATTTGATTGTCTTGCAATGGCGTTGGGTCTGTTGGTGATGGCAATGCTTCGGCATGTAAAAACATTTTAAGTTTGCTGTATTGACGCATGTCCACCTCTATATTTTTAAATACCGCTCTTGAATCACCTACTTCTAATCCTCCTGTTCCTACTGGTGTTCCTGATACTCTTAACGAAAGTGATTGCTCATTTTGATTGATTACCTGATTTGCTGCTGCAAGTTGCTCTCTAACAACACCCGGAGGCGTTACATAATGAATAGGCACTCGTTGTGAATTTTCCTGAATATTAACAGACAATACATCAAAATTGGTGTTGTCATCTGCTGGATTTGTATCTGTTGTTTGAAATGAATTTTCATAACGTCTCCATTCGCCACGAACTAAATCTAAAGCCCCAAAACGCACAGTGATTGGTTTGTTAAAGCCTGTCATAAACATTCTCATAAAACGAATAGAACGGAAATCAGAAATACTACCAACAGTTGTCTTTAAAGGTGTAGTTACCGGAATCTTAAATTGAATCCATCTTGCTTGTGTTGGCACTCCATTAGGTGCATTAGTAACATCGGTAACAACTACATCGTTAATAAAGTTTTGACCCACCGACATTGCTATTGAATTTGGTCCTGGTGTACTTGTACCAAATGGACGCATTTCAATTTTATACTCATAATACGCATTAGCCGTATTCATCGTGTTGTCACGATTTATATCTTCTACATCCGGAAGCGTTGTTGAACCCCTGTTAGTATCTGAAACTCCAACTGGTGAGTTCCCTTCAACGCCATTATAGTTTTTATAACGGTCAAAAATAGTCGAACCTGTTGCGCTTAAGAAATATTGGTAATCATCCGCTGCCGGGTCAGCCAAAGCAGCATACCCTCCTATTCCAGGAAGACTTTGTTCAGCAGCATCAGCGATACCATCAAATCCAACATCTTGTGCCGCTCTATTGGCACCATCAACATCAAAAGCATAGATAAGCGATTGCGATGATGGCACTTTACCCCAAACTGTAGTATTGGTTAACGATTGTGAAGCACTGTTAGAAGGTAATCCGTTTTCATATTGCTTCCTTTCATCTTTTAAAACGTCTTCAGATATTTCACCAAGGTTAAAATAAATTTGACCTGCGTTTGCCGGGTCGGCAACAGCCGAAGGATTTGCCGGATCAAAATAGGGATCTAAAACCCAAAATTGAATATATTCTACATTACTTTGTTCAAAGTTTGTAGAATTTATGGAACGCATAATTCCACCGTAATTTTTCTTGGCATCATCATCACTAAATCCGGATGGCAATGCTACCGGATTAAAATTATAAGGCCCTCTTTCTTGCGGGTAATAGGTTAAATCTAAAGTATTAATTACTGTTGATTGACCAACCTGAATGTCGGTGTTAGGAAATAATTCTTGACTATAAATTCTTCTGGTGTTATTGGCTGAAATTCCGGCCTGACCAATATCGCCTGGTGTTTGTACATATAAGGTTGGGTCGATACTATACCAATTTAATTTGGCTCTTTTATAGCCATAACTCAAGCCAACTGACGTTGAATTAAAAGCATCGGGATTAGCTCCATCTTGAAATTTTGGTGCAGAAGACAAACTCCAGGACTGAGCCGACCGCATATCAATAGTAGTTTGCGACCCTTCAAAATCATCTACATAAACAGTTGGTTCACCTTGAAATGCATCAGCTTTTGAAGCATCTGGTTTCAGGAAAGCCATTTCACCACGCAGAGAGAAATTAGAGGGAACATCAGTATCTATATTAGGTAATTTATTAACCATTCGGGTTAAAAAAGGAACTTCTGTAGAATAATTGGCATTGAAACCATAGATAGTATTGTTAACTGATTCCTGACCATAATTCGATTTACTCGTAAGTGGTCTTTCGCTCATTTTTATAAGGGTAGCACCAACTAACAATTTATCAGAGAATTTGTGTTCTACGTTAATCCCCATAAATCTTCTGGTTTGTTGCCCAAAAGTTGAATTGTTTTCCACAGAAACCTGAATTGGTGTATTCGATGCTTGCAACGACGGATCAAGAATTTGAACTCTTCCTGCTTGATAATTCACACTATAATCAATTCCTTCCTGTAATACTCTTCCTCCGGCAGTTACTACAACTGAACCTCTTGGAACATTGTAAGCTCCAATCGGAATTCCGTCTCCGCCCGATGATTTGAATCTCCCTTTTAATTGAAATTTATTCTTTTCGGCATCTTGCAAAGCCGCGGCTTGTGTGCCGGTATACATACTTCTGAAAACATATTTCGCCTGATTCCCATTATAAGTACTCTCATTATAGTAATCTTCTGTACCTAATTTCAATTTATCAAATATCAATTTACCAAAGGGTTCTACAGTAGTAAATATTATTCGACCATTTTGTTGATCAACTGTTAATCCTGGTAAAAAATCGAAAAAACCATCACCTCCATGTTGTGGGTCATTATTATAATTCAGATGGTCAACATTAAACACATTTAATAAAGGGGTTTGAGTAACCTCTAAATTAGGATCAGGAGGGTTAACTACCGGAAAAGCTGTTCCTGCAACCGGACTGATATAATTAATAGGAGATGGATCAGTATATAAAATATTAAATCTGAAATCTGCCTGTTGCAATTGATATGCTCCTTGAATTTGATAAATATTCTTCATCATCAAATTCCAAATTGGTTTCTGAACATTGGTTAAATTACTCTTTAACATTTTCAGAATCAAACTTTGAGACGATACAGTTGCAGTAGGAGTCCCACTATTTGTAACAACTGCAGCATCAACACCATCTGTACCAAATTCTCCAACCTGATAAACATCATTACCAATAGTATATTGATAAGCAACTGCTAATACTTCGTCATTGGCTAAACGTTGTTGCAAGGAGATATAACCTAATTGTGGATTAAGCGTATACTCATTAGGCGCTAACTTTCTGGCATTTTCGAGTTTTGAATAATCTGTTCCTTCATCCACAGTATTGTTAAAACCTGCGCTGGAAGTTACGATGTCTCTTATCTCTGGTTTTAATAATCCAGGATAATTAGGATTAGCTGGAACACCTTGGGTTATCAATCCCGGATCGTATTTGTTGTTACGGTTGTCTGAAGGAACATTTCCACTAGTATCCGGTGGTACATTTGTAGGGTCATAAACAAAAAAGTTCGCCGGTTGCGGAGTTATGGCAACCAATCGGGGATCAGGAATTCCGGCATACTGTGATTCCCCCAAATCCTGAAGCGCAATAATATTTCTTAAGTTATTACTGGTAGTACTCACACGATTTTGTCTGTTGGTTACCCAAACTTCAATCCTTGTAATTTGAACCCTGCTTCTGATTACAGGATAATCTTTTAAGGCTTCATCGTATTTATTTCTAAAATATTGTGACAGGAAAAAGTGTCTGTCAGTATCATAATCAAGGGCAAACAATTGAAAATCCTGGATGGTTCCGCCACCTTGAGCTGTAACCGATTTGGTTTTAGATTTTTGTTCAGAGAAAACTCCGGTTACTGTAGTTTTTCCAAATTGTAATTGGGCTTTTACTCCAAACAAACTTTGGGCTCCGCGAATCAAAGAATTTGAAAGTGGCATACTCACGTTTCCAACTTCTATTTTCTGAATGATATCATCTTCCGTTGGAGCGTATTCTAATTTAATAAGATTTTGGAAAGCAAACGTTGATTGGGTATCATAATTGGCATTTACGCTCAATCGTGTTCCTACTTTTCCGTTTAAACTCATGCTAATTCTTTGGTTAAAATCAAAAGAAGTTTGCGATCTGTTTCTCGGTGAAAAAGCCGGATTATCTTGCTTGGTATAACGAATTCCCAAATCCATCTCAACGGAACCCGTTGGCTTAACGTCGATTGTATTAGAACCAAAAATAGTTTCAAAGAAACTGGAGTTTACATAATATCTAGGGAGTAAGTCTTTTTTCTTTGCTTCGGCACCATCTTTCTTACCATCAATAGCATCTGATTTTTCTTTGTAATACGCTCGAATGGATTCACGAAGCACTAATTCTTCGTATTCTTTTGGCGTTAAAATAATGGGGTAATTGATGTTAAATCCATCAACCGTTTTGGTATAAATGTATCTGTCAGTCGTCACATCATAAGTATAGGCGTTAACTATGCTGTTTGGGTCTTTAATATCAACTCTACCGGTTGAATATCCTGTTGGCTCTGGCTCGGTTGGTTTTGGATCGGGTGGTGTTACTTGAGCAAAAACTGTGGCACTTAGCAGCAAAACTAATCCTAGGATTAATTTTTTTAAGTTAAATAATGATTTTGTAAAGTATATTGTTTCCAAGAATTATAAATTTTTTAACGCTTGTTTGATTATTGTTTCAACTCCGGCTTCTGGATTATCTTTTATGATTTTATCGACCACTTTTTCGGCATTTTTCCTAATGTAACCCAAAACCTCCAAAGCAGATAACGATTCTTCTCGGGAAATATTGTGTTGCGTCATCGAAATTTCGTTCAAATCATAGATTTTTAACACTTTTTCTTTCAAATCCAGAATTACGCGCTGTGCTGTTTTGCTTCCAATTCCTTTTATCGATTGAATGGTAATTACATCTGCGCTGGCAATGGCGTGAATTATTTGTTTTGGATCTAATGATGACAACATCGTTCTTGCAATACTAGCTCCAATTCCTGATACTGATAGTAATAACTTAAATAATTCTCTTTCAGATTTTTCTACAAAACCGAACAAAGAATGCGCATCTTCCTTAACTTGAAGAAACGTAAACAATTTTATAAAATCGGTATTGGGAAGTAATGAAAAAGTATGCAAAGAAATATTGATGTGATAGCCAACGCCATTGCAGTCTATAACAACTTCGGTAGGTGACTTTTCAACTAATTTTCCTTGAATGTGTGCAATCATTTTTTACTAAAATCTAATCCCAAATATAACAAAATTCTTCAATTGGAAAAATCTGTACGCAATATCTGTACAATAATACAAAAACTATTTGGCCGACATCTTTTTTCTCTTCTCTTTTTCTTGGGCATCAACAACGGCAACGGCAACCATATTCACCATTTCTTCGACACTTGCACCTAATTGGAAAATGTGTACTGCTTTTTCCATTC
>JAYTGH010000284.1:0-1869 GCA_043733645.1 Flavobacterium sp.
TTTTATTTTCTAGGCGTGCGCCGCACGCCTTTATTTTTGAGGCGTACGCCGTACGCCTTTATTTTTGAGGCGCATGCTTTTAATCAGCATTTCCCTACGCTGTTAAAGTTATTATTATTATTATTTTTTAATTATTATTTTAGGATTTTTAATTTGAGGATTAATAATGTGTTGCTCTGTCCACCTGGTTTTTATTTGATGCACGGAGTCTCCTCCTATATAGGCATTGTCAAGTTTTGAATTCTATCAAACAGGGTGAAGATTTGGATTACATCAAAACGCGAAAATCTGAAGATATAGACCGAGCACCCAAGCAAGAATTGTGCAGCTCATGGCTCAAACAATACATCGACTCTTACTGTGAACAAGATCCAGTTTCACAAGAGGCTCATCTCCCTGTGATTATGCTTAATGTTGATTTGTATGATTTGTTTGTTGAAGATATGATAACTAACCACGGGATGACTCTGCATTCAATCGAAATGCCCCAACCAGGTATTTTTATTATTATTTTCTTTTTTATTATTTGAAGATCTAAAATGTTAGGAACTTTTTATTTTGTTTGGAAGAATGAGTTTCCCCGTTTAGTTTGTCCGAGGAATTCGCGTTTAGGATCATGTCACACCTGCGTGAAATTGAAGAATATGAGACCTCAATTTGCAAATGAGACAAAGCTTTGGAGGGAACTGAAAACTCAGCATAAATCCGAGATGAAAGTCGACCGCGTTGGTATGTCCATCGAATAAAAATTTTATTTCAATGTTCTTTTTTAATACTAAATTATGAAGGTTACCATGGAAAGAGATTGAAGGGGGCTGCTTTTCCTGAAGAATTTGGTTCCATTATTATTGATTGGTTAACAACAAAGAGATTTCCTCATAATGCAGTCACACCGAAGAAATGGTTGATGTTGAAATTTCATAAATTTGAAACATGTGTTGTTAAAAACCATAGTCTTCGTAAATTTTCTTTATATCCTTTTCTGCCTGTCTACAATTTTGATGCAAATATGAATATCTCAATTATTCATCACCATTTAACTTATTGGCGAAATAATTTTGTATTTCCTCCAGTTCTTTATATTCAGGTATTTTTATGTTCCTTTTTTCTTAAATTTATTAATTACTTTTCTTTTTCCATTTCATAGTTTAATTATATAGGCTGACAACTGTGCTAGTGAGAATAAAAATAGATACCTTTTTGCATACCTACTCGAATTAGTAAGGAATGGTTGGTGCAAAGAAATTTACCTTTCAATGCTCCCAGTTGGTCATACTCATGAAGATGTGGATGCATTGATGAAAGGAATATCAACCTACTTGGATGGTCATAATGCACACTCTTACAAAGATTACATCGATGCTATTCAATGTGTGTTTTCGTAAATACTTTTTTAGAAATTATTTTAAAAAATATGAGCCCATTATATAAATGTTCATTAATAATTTGAAAAGATGCGTACAAGTATTACCACGAAACAAAATTACTGCATGTAGACCCGCACAATAACGCAAGTTCATTCTTCAAACGAGATTGGGTAAGACTGTATGAACCTTGTCTTCTCCCAATGAAAGGTCACACTGATTATCGTTATTTTCTTTTCAAGAAAAATCCTTCCAAAAATGCTAATTGCAACATTGTCGGCTTCTGGTATGATCGTCATAAATTATTCTTTTTTCATATTCATATATTGAAAGAACATATTATTTATCAATATTAATCATTTTTAGGTATAAGAAAGAGATGGCCGGAGAATGGATCGGAGAAAAGACCTCCAATAATAATGAAAGAGGGTTGTGTCTTTTTCGATATTTACCACAAACAATTCCTCTGATAATTAAGCCAAATTTGATTGAGGAGCTTGATGTT
>JAYTGH010000285.1:0-1868 GCA_043733645.1 Flavobacterium sp.
CAACAAATAACTTGAGTTCCGAAGTTAGTTCAATGGCTAAGAATTTCATACATGACATCAATTCTCTTAATAGTGTTGAAGACTTGACATCTTTATTTCAAAGTTATTTAAATAAAGTTTCTATCAGCAAAACACTTTCTCAAAACGATAAAAATATCTTAAACGCTTACTTTGGTGGAGTTAAAGCATCTGTTGATTTTATTTCAATTGAATTAACCAAACAATACTCAGGTTATCGGGTGACTTGGAGTTTGTGGGGGGCTATAAAATGTGCGGCTGGTACAGTTGGAGGTGCTGTTTTAGGAGGAATAGCAGGAGCAGCAGTTGGTACTGTTACACTACCACTTATAGGTACTGTCAGCGGAACCGCTGTTGGTTTTTATGGTGGTGGTTTAGCTGGAATGGCAGCGGCCTGTTGATTTACTTTACAATTCAAATGAAAGAAGAATTAAAATTAATTTATGAATACAGTAAAATTTTTAAACCTGGTATTTTGTACTTTGATATCGTTTGTGATAGTAATATATTGTTTTCTACACAAAAGTTTATTTCATCAAATCACATCAACAATAGGATTTATACTTTTTTTGACCTTACTTATTACTTATTTTAAAAGGAGAAATAGTACAATCATGAATAAGTAAACATCAATCAATTAAATGTAATTGAAAGAGCATAGCTGAACATTGAAACTTCAAAGTATGTATTACTATAATAAGTAATTCACAGACTGTGTCCTTCAATGTTCAGTTTTTATTTTTGAGAACATAAAATATTATCAATTCTGGAAATTCAGAAGGCGCAAATACCCTTTTTGCTTATCGAAAAAAATTACAGTTCGCAAAGGTTAGAACAATCACCGAAAAATCTGCCAACAAAAGGTTTGGCAATAGGCTGGCTGAAGGAATAACAACCAGCTGTAGTTTGCTATCAGCAGCAGTTCCAGCAGAAGAATAAATATCGGCTTTTTGTATTTACCTTCGGCTTTAGTTTTTCAATCGGCTGACGTTCGGGCGAAAAGTACATTGAATTCCAGCCCATCGCCAAGCCTTAAACGTTGTACGCAAAATTTTGAGAACCCTACCTTTCATATTGACAATTATTTTTTTGACAGCTTCTTGTTCGTCAGGGACAGACAAGGCCTCTAATGTAGAAAGTAGATTTGATACTTTGCTTATACCAAATGACTCATTAGCTTTTTATTTTCCTATGAAAACCCATTGGGAAGACACAACTAATAATTCATTGGACACTTTTGTGAACACTTGGTACTCAAAAATGCTTTTTGCTTTGAAAGAGCCAATCTTGTACGACTATCGGGGCGACAAAGAAATCTATCGCTTTACTTGGCTAAGAACTTTTCATCATCCTGTTTCAGTTAGAATTGAAAAACAAAATAATTCTATTCGTTTGTTTGCAAAAGTTTGCAAAGGTGCAGGAGGTTATGAGCCAGGCAGCATTATAATTGACACGACAATTTCAATTGCGACAAATGAATGGACAGCACTTAAAAATAAAATTGTAGACACTCATTTTTGGCAATTAAAAACAGAGGAAAGAGAAGATTCAGGAAAAGACGGTTCCGAATGGATTATAGAGGCAATTGAAGAAAATAAATATCACATGGTGACAAGATGGACACCAAGTATTGACCGACAAGTAAATTTCAGGATCATTGGTGAGTATTTATTAAGTCTCTCAAAAATAAAAATTGAGACAGAGGACATCTACTAATTCTGCGTACAACATTAAGAGCAATAGCCGAAAGTCCCCCACGGAAAAAGCCCCCATTAAAATGATATTAATGGGGGCTTTTGGTTATTGCTTGTTGACCGACGCCTGGCTGGGTACCACTGTTTTTTACTGTA
>JAYTGH010000286.1:0-5465 GCA_043733645.1 Flavobacterium sp.
CCAATGACTTCGTAGCCTTGTTCTTTTAAAAGATAAGCAGCAACACTCGAATCAACACCGCCTGAAAGTCCAACAACAACTCGTTTCATTATAAACAAAAAAATTAACTTCGTTCCGTTCGGCCTTTGGCCTCGGGTGCGCAAAGTTACCGCAAATTCTGTAAAATGGTATATTATAATATCAGTTAAAACAATTCAGCCGTAGACAAAACTTATTTATCCTCACATTTTGCTTTTGAGTTCATTTTCTAGATCCGGATTGGGCTTTTCCTCATCTTTAACTTCAACCTTAACATCTGACTGTTTTGGCATTTTTGGTTTTTTGAAGTTCTTGTTTTCGTAGTTCATATTAACATCTTTCAATTTCCCTTTTTGAAGGATTTTCCATACGCCTACTTTCTTTCCATTTTTGAAAAGACCTTGAGCCGCAACTTGATTGTCAACATTTCTAAAAATGGCCAATCCATCGTATTCTCCGTTTTTATAAATAGATTCTTCGAGTACTACTCCATTTTCGGCATAACTTTTATAAGGTCCGTTTTTAATTCCGTCCTTATATGTTGTTTCTTCCGCTAATTCTCCGCTTTTATAAAACACCTTTCTAACGCCATTCAATTTCCCGTTTACATACAGTTCAAGTGTCATAACCGTTGGCAAATCTTCATGGTAATATTTCCATTCGCCTTCAAATTGCTTATTGACTACTTTTCCTTCGCTTACTTTATTCTTATTTTGATTGTAAAAAATAGTGTAGCACGAATTGTCTTTTGCATTAAATTCTCTTGTAGCGATTATAGTTCCTGTTTTGGTATCATCAAAAAACTTGAAAATTCCTGTTTCTTTTCCGTGCTCAAAAGTGCCTTGATATCGTGGTCGCTTCGACTCTTCATAAACGCCTTTCCAAACGCCATGCTTCTTGTCGTTTTCATCTAATTTATTGAAATCCTGAGCCAACGAAACGGTACTAATCAAAAGAAAAATTACAATATATTTCATGCTATTTGTTTTGTATATAACGACAAAAAAACAATTTTAGTGTGTGAATACAATCCCAACTTTGAATTTTTAACTAAACTTTAATTTACGAACCCAATTCTAATGCTCTTTGATTGGCCGCTTTTACAGCTTCAATAATGGTTTTTTCTAATTCTCCTTTTTCAAAAACACGCAAAGCACTTTCTGTTGTCCCTCCTTTTGAAGCCACTTTGGCAATCCATTCTTCGTTCGATAAGGAGTAACTGTTTTGTATAGCTACTGAACCCATAAACGTTTGGTTGACTAGCAACTCTGCTTCCGACTCATTAAATCCTAAATCGACTGCTGCTTTTATCATAGATTGCATAAAATAAAAAACATAGGCTGGTCCACTTCCCGAGATGGCTGTGGCTGCATTAATCAGTTTTTCATTCTCAACATAAACTGATTTTCCAGTTGTATTGATTAGGTTTTGAATGATGAATAATTCCTTTCTGTCTACATTGGTAGCTGCTGTAAAAACAGTCATTCCCATTCCGATTTGCGTTGGAATATTAGGCATTGAACGCACAATTTTTGAGCACGAAAGTTGGGTTTCTAATTTGGCTATTGCAATTCCGGCCATGACCGAAAAAATAATCTGACTATCTTTTAAATACGGTTTTATTGATTGTGCTAAGACACTAAAATCTTGTGGTTTTACGGCTAAAATTACAATGTCGAAATCGCCGATTTTCTCGGAAACTGAAGTCGAAAAATTAGTTTTCGGAATAGCACTTTCGATTGTAGAAAAATCAGGGTTTCTAACCAAAACAAAAATATCTTCCGGTTTTATAAATCGGGAACTGATAAAACTATTGGCATACGTTTTACCCATATTTCCGTGACCAATTATTAGTACTTTCATAGCTTTCTAAAATTAAAAACTCTGTTTAAAGATAAGTTTTTAAACAGAGTTTTGAAAATGTATTATTGAAATAGTATTACTTTTTATTTTTCAGCTGCTTTTGTGCTTCAGCCTGTTCCATCATTTCTCTCATTTTCTTTTGGAACTTACTTTCTGATTTGACTTTAGTTTTGTTCTCCTGAATTTGAGCATGAATCTTAGTGCTATCGATAAAATATCTTTTGATAACCAACATAATTCCAATGGTAATTAAGTTAGAAACAAAGTTATACAAACTCAATCCGGAACCATAACTATTGAAGAAAATCAACATCATTACTGGCGAAACATAAATCATGATTTTCATGATTTTAGCCATATCCGGCATTCCATCTTGTTGTGGTTGCGCCATTGCCTGATCACCTGAAGTCATTTTCATATAGAAGAAAATCGCAATCGCTGCCAAAATCGGGAACAAACTTATGTGATCTCCGTATAACGGAATAGTAAATGGCAATTTGATTATTTGGTCAAATGACGATAAATCGTCCGCCCAAAGGAATCCTTTTTGTCTCAACTCAAACGCTGATGGGAAAAACTGAAACGAGGCATACATAAACGGAATTTGTATCAATGCCGGAATACATCCAGCCATTGGATTTACTCCGGCTTTGTTGTAAAGTTTCATTGTTTCCTGTTGTTTTTTCATAGGATCTTTTTTGAATTTTTCTCCAATTTCCATAATCTCAGGGCGCAATACTTTCATTTTTGCTTGCGACAAGAATGATTTAAACGTAATTGGCGACATTGCCAATTTTATCAAAACTGTGAAGACAATAATCGAAATTCCCAATCCCATAAACGAACTCAAAAAACCAAATAACGGAATGAAAATAAACTTGTTTATCCAACCAAAAATCCCCCAACCTAATGGTATGATTTTGTCTAAACCTCTATTGTAATCCTTTAAAGTTTTATAATCTGTTGGCCCGAAATACCAATTCATTTTATAATCTAGTTCACCATTTTTAGCAACAAGCGGAACATTAGTTTTGAATTGTTTGGTAAAAGTGGTATCGACTTTTGCATCATTCATTAAATTTGTTGAATGCAATTTTGAAGTTTCAAAAGGCGTTTTTGTCAATAAAATAGTGGAGAAAAAGTGTTGCTTGTAAGCTATAAAAGTAACCTTTGATGGAGTTTCTTCTTTTTCTTTTCCTTGTCCAACATAATTGTCTTTTCCGTCTTCATTTTCATAACGAATATCTGCATACCGGTTTTCATAGGCTACGCTTTTCTCGTTGCGGTAGGTTTTCAAATCCCATTGCAAATCAATCGGATTAGACGTGTTTAAAACAGTATTTAATCCTTGTGAACGAATATCAAAATCAACTAAATATTTGTTTGGTGCTAAGACATATTTGTATTCTAAATACTCATTTGCTCCGGCTTTTAACTTCATCGAAAGGATTTGACTGTCTCCTACTTTAGTTAAAGTTGGTTCAAAAAATAAATCCTTTGTATTTAAAACTCTGTTGTCTTTAGTCTGCAATTTAAGATTAAAACTCGCGTTATTATCTTTTATCAACTCTACTAATTGTCCCGAATTTTTCTTGAATTTTTCAAACTTTTTCAAAATTGCTTCCACAACATATCCGCCTTTGTTAGCAATCTTTAAGCTTACAAAATCATTTTCTAAAGTGGTAAAATTTTCTTTGGCAGAAGGTAAAGTCGAAGAATAAGCAAAGCTGCCTAATGCTCCTTGCAGTTGTTTAATTTTAGCCGAATCCGTAACCGTTGAATCTAGAGCAATAGTTGCTGCTTTTATTGGAGCTACTTCTTTTGCTTTTTGAATGCTGTCTTTTGTTGCTTTAGCTTTTTCTAGTTTTTCATTTTCAGACGTTTTTTGTCCGTTGTACATCATCCACATAATGATGACGAATATTAATCCAAAACCAATAATTGTATTAAAATCAAATTTCTTTTCTTCCATAGTAATGCTGTCCCGAAGGTTCGGGATTCAGTGTTTTAATTATTTTTATGTTTTACCATTGCGGCCACAAAGCTAACAAAAATTGGGTGTGGATTTGCAACCGTACTCTTATATTCGGGATGGTATTGAACTCCTATAAAAAAAGGATGGTTTTCTAACTCAATAATCTCAACCAAACCTGTTTCCGGATTTATACCCGAACAAATTAATCCTGCCTTTTCTAATTGTTTTCTGTATTCATTATTAAACTCATAACGGTGACGGTGACGCTCCTGAATTTGAGTGTTTTCATAAATTTTGTATGCCAAAGTTCCTGCTGTGATATCACATTTCCAAGCACCTAAACGCATAGTTCCGCCCTTATCTGTAATGTTTTTTTGATCTTCCATAATAGAAATTACCGGATTCTTGGTTTTCTCATTCATCTCGATTGAATTGGCATCTTTTAATCCCAAAACGTTTCTCGAATATTCGATAACCGCCATTTGCATTCCGAGACAAATTCCGAAAAATGGAATGTTATTTTCTCGAGCATAACGAACGGTGTCAATCTTACCTTCTATTCCGCGACCGCCAAACCCCGGAGCAACTAATATGCCATCTAAATCCTGAAGCTGTTCTTCTGCCGTTTTGGCATCAAGATATTCTGAATGTATAGAAATCACATTTACTTTGGTTTGATTTGCCGCACCAGCATGAATAAATGACTCTAAGATTGATTTGTATGAATCCTGCAACTCAACGTATTTTCCAACCAAACCAACATTCACGGTTTGTTTCGGATGTTTTAATCGGTGTAGAAAAGTGTTCCAGTTTCTTAAATCGGGGGCAGCCTTTTTAGGTAGATTTAATTTCTTTAACGCCACAATATCCAAACCTTCTTCAAGCATCAAATTTGGCACTTCATAAATCGTTGAAGCATCAATAGACTGAATAACTGCTTCGCGTTTTACGTTGCAGAACAAGGCTAGTTTTTGACGCAATTCATCTGATAATTCGTGCTCGGTTCTACAAACCAAAATATCTGCTTTGATTCCGCTTTCCATCAAAGTTTTAACCGAGTGTTGTGTTGGTTTTGTTTTTAATTCTCCGGCTGCAGCCAAATAAGGGACTAGTGTTAAGTGAATTACAATTCCGTTACTTTCACCTAATTCCCATACCAATTGACGCACCGATTCGATGTATGGCAGCGACTCGATATCTCCGACAGTTCCACCTATTTCAGTAATCACTATATCAAAATCGCCTGATTTTCCAAGCAATTGCATGCGTTCTTTAATTTCATTTGTAATATGAGGAACAACCTGAACTGTTTTACCCAAAAATTCTCCTCTTCTCTCTTTTTCAATTACCGAAAGATATACTCTTCCCGTAGTAACATTATTCGCTTGTGAAGTTGGGACATTTAAAAATCGTTCGTAATGCCCTAAATCTAAATCGGTTTCTGCTCCATCATCGGTTACAAAACATTCTCCATGTTCATACGGATTTAAAGTTCCGGGATCAACATTGATGTAAGGGTCAAATTTTTGAATGGTCGTTCGATAACCTCTCGCCTGTAGTAACTTGGCCAGAGATGCTGCAATGATTCCTTTTCCTAAAGAAGAAGTCA
>JAYTGH010000287.1:0-5448 GCA_043733645.1 Flavobacterium sp.
TGTGTAGAACCTTCAGCAGGTTGTAAGTTACTTAAATTCATAACTGTATTTGTTATTTAACTTCCTCTACGGAAACTAAGTGTTTAACTTTATTTATCATTCCAAGGATTGCAGGATTTGAATCATGCTCCACAGTTTGTCCCATTTTACGAAGACCCAAAGCCTCTAATCCTCTTTTTTGTGTAAGCGGACAATTGATTTTGCTTCTAACTTGTTTTACTAATAATTTAGCCATAATTTCCTTGAATTAACCTTTAAAAACTTTTTCTAAAGAAATACCTCTTTGTTTTGCAACAGTAACAGCACTTCTCATTTGTAGTAAAGCATCAAAAGTTGCTTTTACCACGTTGTGAGGGTTTGATGAACCTTGTGATTTTGATAATACATCGTGAATACCAACTGATTCAAGAACTGAACGAACAGCTCCACCTGCAATTACTCCGGTACCATGCGATGCCGGCATCAAAAATACTGCAGCTCCACCAAATTTTCCTTTTTGTTCGTGAGGAACAGATTGTCCACTCAAAGGAATTCTAACTAAGTTTTTCTTTGCATCTTCTACTGCTTTAGCAATAGCTTCAGAAACATCTTTAGATTTTCCTAATCCGTGACCAACAACTCCATTTTCATCACCTACAACAACAATCGCAGAAAAACCAAATGCTCTTCCTCCTTTTGTTACTTTGGTAACACGATTTACACTTACCAGACGATCTTTTAATTCAAGACCACTAGGTTTTACTAATTCTACATTTTTGTATTTAGACATAATATATTAGAATTTAAGCCCAGCCGCTCTTGCGCCTTCTGCTAATGATTTAATACGACCGTGGTATAAATAACCTCCTCTATCGAATGTTACTTCTGTAATTCCGGCTTTTAACGCTTTCTCAGCAACAAGTTTTCCAACAGTTGTTGCTACTTCCATGCTAGTACCTTTAGTATCTACTCCTTTATCTTTTGATGAAGCAGCCAATAAAGTAACTCCATTCACATCATCAATTAGTTGTGTATAGATTTCTTTATTACTTCTGAATACAGATAATCTTGGTCTTGCAGCGGTTCCGCTTACAATCTTTCTGATTCTGTATTGTATCCTTTGTCTTCTTTCAGATTTTGTTAATGACATAATGCTAATTTTTAAGCTGATTTACCTGCTTTTCTTCTTAATACTTCACCAACAAACTTAACTCCTTTACCTTTGTAAGGCTCTGGTTTACGGAAACCTCTGATTTTCGCAGCGACTTGACCCACTAATTGTTTGTCGAAAGATGTTAACTTTACGATTGGGTTTTTACCTTTCTCAGAAATTGTTTCTAGTTTTACTTCCGGAGCAACTTCTAAAACAATATTATGAGAATACCCTAAAGCTAAATCTAATTTTTGACCTTGATTAGAAGCTCTGTAACCTACTCCAACCAATTCTAATTCTTTAGTAAACCCTTCAGACACACCCATAACCATATTATTGATTAATGATCTGTATAATCCGTGTTTTGCTCTGTGATCTTTACTATCAGATGGTCTTTCAACTGTTAATTGACCTTCTTCAACTTTTACAGTTACGTCTGCGTAATCCTGTGTAAGTTGACCTAATTTTCCTTTAACTGTAATTACTGTATCACTAACTTCAACAGTTACACCAGCAGGAATCGAAATTGGATTTTTACCTATTCTTGACATGTTTAACTGATTTTTAGTATACGTAACAAATTACTTCTCCACCAACATTTAATTGCTTAGCTTGTTTCCCGGTCATTAAACCTTTTGAAGTTGAAACAATAGCAATTCCTAAACCGTTAAGGATTCTAGGTAATTTTGAAGCACCTGCGTACTTACGTAAACCTGGTTTACTAATTCTTTGGATATCTTTAATTACAGAGTCTTTAGTATCTTTATCATACTTAAGAGCAATTTTGATGGTCCCCTGAACAGAACTGTCATCAAATTTGTAACTTAAAATATACCCTTGATCGAATAAAATTTTTGTGATTTCTTTTTTAAGGTTAGATGCTGGAATCTCAACCACTTTGTGGTTTGCCATCACTGCATTTCTAACTCTCGTAAGATAATCCGCAATAGGATCTGTATACATATTTATTAAATTGTGGCAACGGTTTTCAGTGGAACTATTCTGCTGAACCTGAAGCCATTAAACTCTTTTTTTAACAACAGATAATTGTACGTTACCCGCAAAAAGCTGGCAAATGTACAATTATCTGCTGAAATAAACTAATTACCAGCTAGCTTTTCTAACTCCTGGTATTAATCCTTGGTTAGCCATTTCACGAAATGTAACACGCGAAAGACCGAATTGTCTCATATAGCCTCTTGGTCTACCTGTTAATTTGCAGCGATTGTGCATACGAACAGGAGAAGCATTTTTAGGTAATTTTTGTAACCCTTCGTAATCTCTAGCTTCTAATAAAGCCTTTCTTTTCTCAGCATACTTTGCTACCGTTTTTTCTCTCTTAACCTCACGGGCTTTCATTGATTCTTTAGCCATGTCTTAATTCTTTTTAAAAGGTAAACCTAATTCTGCCAATAATGATTTTGCTTCTTTATCTGTGTTTGCAGAAGTTACGAATGTAATATCCAAACCTGATATTTTGTTTACTTTGTCAATATCAATTTCCGGGAAAATGATTTGCTCAGTAACACCAAGGTTGTAATTTCCTCTTCCGTCAAAACCAGTAGCTTTAATACCGCTGAAATCTCTAACACGGGGCAAAGATGATGTAATAAGTCTATCTAAAAACTCATACATTCTTTCTCCTCTAAGAGTTACTTTTGCTCCAATTGGCATACCTTTTCTCAATTTGAAAGACGCAACGTCTTTTTTAGAGATTGTAGATACTGCTTTTTGTCCAGTAACTTTTGTTAACTCATCAACTGCATAGTCAACAAGTTTTTTATCAGATACTGCTGCTCCAACTCCACGGCTTAAAACGATTTTTTCCAATTTAGGAACTTGCATTACGTTTTTATAACCGAATTCTTCCTTAAGGGCAGCAATTACTCTGTCCTTATATTCTTGCTTAAGTCTAGGTGTATATGCCATAACTATGCTTTATTAGCTTTTTTTGAATCTTTTTTCACTCCGCCTTTAGCTGTATCAGCACCGCTTACCAAAGAAAGGTTTGAGATGTGGATAGGAGCTTCCATCTTAACGATTCCGCCTTGTGGGTTTTTAGCACTTGGTTTCGTATGTTTCGACACCATGTTTACACCTTCAACGATCGCTTTGTTTTTCTCTCTGTATACACGTGTAATTTTACCTGTTAAACCTTTATGGTCACCAGCTATTACTTTTACAGTGTCTCCAGATTTTACTTTTAACTTTATCATCTTACTATGAATTAAAGCACCTCAGGCGCTAATGATACAATTTTCATGAATTGTTTTTCACGAAGTTCTCTTGCAACTGGACCAAAAACACGAGTTCCTCTCATTTCTCCTGCAGCATTCAAAAGAACACATGCATTGTCATCGAAACGGATGTATGAACCATCGGCTCTTCTCACTTCTTTTTTGGTGCGTACAACAACTGCAGTTGAAACAGCACCTTTTTTAACGTTACCGTTAGGTGTTGCGTCCTTGATTGAAACTACAATTTTATCTCCAACAGAGGCATAACGACGTTTCGTTCCTCCTAATACACGGATAGTCAAAACTTCTTTTGCTCCTGTGTTATCTGCGACTTTTAGTCTTGATTCTTGTTGTACCATAATTATTTAGCTCTTTCAATGATTTCAACTAATCTCCAACATTTAGTTTTTGATAAAGGTCTTGTTTCCATGATCTTTACTGTATCACCAATGTTACAATCATTCGTTTCGTCGTGTGCATGAAACTTTTTAGTTTTCAATACGAACTTACCGTATAATGGGTGTTTTACTTTAGTTACCTGTGCAACAACAATAGACTTGTCCATTTTGTTTGATGTAACTACACCAATTCTTTCTTTTCTTAAATTTCTTTTATCTTCCATTTTGCAGAATACAATTATTGTAACTCTCTTTTAGTTAGCTCTGTTGCCACTCTGGCAACCGCTCTTCTAGCACTTCTAATTTGAAGTGGATTGGCAATTGGTGAAATAGCGTGAGCATTTCTTAAATCAGCATACGCTTTTCTCAATTGACTAAGTTTTTCTTGTAACTCAGCTGCGGATAGATTTATAATTTCTGATTGTTTCATAATTAATTTTAGATTATGCTTCGAAATCTCTAGCAACGACAAACTTAGTTTTTACTGGAAGTTTTTGAGCAGCAAGACGTAAAGCCTCTTTTGCAACAGAAAGTGGAACTCCACCAACTTCAAACATTATTCTTCCTGGTTTTACAACTGCAGCCCAATATTCGACCGCACCTTTACCTTTACCCATACGTACCTCAAGAGGCTTTTTGGTGATTGGTTTGTCTGGGAAAATATTGATCCATAATTGTCCTTCTCTTTTCATATATCTAGTTGCAGCAATACGCGCAGCTTCTATTTGACGTGAAGTTAAAAACATTCCGTTTTCGTGTACAGATTTAATTCCAAACATTCCACTAGAAAGTTCGTGCCCTCTTTGAGCATTTCCTTTCATTTTACCCTTCTGTACCTTACGGTATTTTGTTCTTTTAGGCTGTAACATTTTTCTTTAATTTAAAAATTTACTTTCTTTTACGGTCTCCCGCAGGTTTTCTGTCCTTATTAAAAGGTTTTCTGTCTCCTCCTCTTGGAGAATCGCCACCTTTACCACCACCTTGACCAGCTTGTTTTTTGTCCATGCCTACAAGTGGAGAAAGATCTCTTTTTCCATAAACCTCACCTTTCATGATCCATACTTTGATACCCATTCTACCATAAGTAGTATGTGCTTCAGCCAAAGCATAATCAATATCGGCTCTGAAAGTTGATAGAGGAATTCTACCTTCTTTGAATTGTTCAGAACGTGCCATTTCAGCTCCGTTCAAACGACCAGAAATCAAAACTTTAATACCTTCTGCATTCATACGCATTGCTGCTGCAATAGCCATTTTAATAGCTCTTCTGTATGAAATACGGCTTTCGATTTGACGTGCAATACTAGTTCCAACTAAATATGCATCTAATTCAGGTCTTTTAATTTCAAAGATGTTGATTTGAACCTCTTTGTCAGTAACTTTCTTAAGTTCTTCTTTCAACTTGTCTACCTCTTGACCACCTTTCCCGATAATGATACCAGGTCTTGCAGTAGTGATAGTAACGGTTACAAGTTTCAAAGTTCTCTCGATGATTACTTTTGATACACTAGCTTTTGATAAACGAGCATGGATGTACTTTCTGATTTTATAATCTTCAGCGATTTTATCACCGTAATCATTTCCACCATACCAGTTTGAATCCCATCCTCTGATGATCCCAAGTCTGTTTCCTATTGGATTTGTCTTTTGTCCCATCTTAATTAATTTGCTTGTGTGTTAT
>JAYTGH010000288.1:0-1850 GCA_043733645.1 Flavobacterium sp.
GGTAATGATCAATCCGGAAACATTGACAGAATGAGCTTTAGACAAAATGCCGGACCAGCAGGAATGCCAACAGGAGCAGTAAGTCTTGTCAGCGTAGCTACAACTTGGGATGCATTAACTTTTAACTTATCAAATAATCAATTCGATAAAAACACTTTTTCTATTTCTAGTAATGAAGTACAAAATGGTATTTTAAATATTAAATCTGGTGTAACTTTGGAAAATGCTGTAGTAAGTATTTATGATATTCAAGGAAGAAAAGTAGCAACAAAAAGTATTTCTTTGCAAGAAGCTGTTAACGATGTAAATATAAATCCAATCAGAAATGCAGGTGTTTATATTGTAGAGATAACTTCTGAAAGTAATCAACATTTTGCTCAAAAAATAGTAGTAAAATAATTGAAACATTTCATAAAAAAGGCGCTGAAATTCAGTGCCTTTTTTATTTTCTTAATTGTTCTTTATATAAATCAATATTAGCTTTTACTTTCGGGTCTAATTCGGGTTCTTTGATATCAGTGAGTTTTTGCATTTCCTCCCAAATAATTTTGGCAACAATCACACGTGCCATTTCTTTATCATCAGCCGGAATCACAAACCAAGGTGCGTATTCTGTAGATGTGTTGTTGATGGCTTCTTCGTAATATTTCATATAATCATCCCAACGTTCGCGTTCCTTTAAATCACCTACAGAAAACTTCCAATTGTCTTCTCCGCTTTCCAATCGATTTAATAATCGCTTGCGCTGCTCCTCTTTACTCAAATGGAGAAAAAATTTCAAAACAATGGTTCCATTTTGAGTAATATGCTTTTCGAATTTATTGATTTGCTTCATCCTGTTTTCCCAGAATTTTGGAGTGATGTCTTCTACTTTTTCAATACCAGGCAATCTTTCAGACAGAATATATTCAGGATGCACACGCGTTACCAAAACATTTTCGTAGTACGTTCTGTTAAAAACGGTAAACTTCCCTTTTTCGGGTAAAGCCAAATAATGACGCCACAAATAATCGTGTTCAAGCTCGGTTGAATTTGGCGTTTTAAAACTATGAACCACTACGCCGCGGGAATTAAATTCCTTGAAAACCTCACGAATCAGGCTGTCTTTTCCGCTAGTATCCATTCCCTGCAGGCAAATCAAAACGCTATAGCGATTGTGTGCATACATCACATCTTGACGCTTGCTCAGTTTTTGTTGAATTTTTGATAGCTCTTCTTCTTTCTCATCATCATCGTTATCAATGTTTAACTCGGTTGGAATTTTTGACAATTCAATTTTATCTAACACTCTAAAATCAGCCGGATTTATGCTTTTCATAACGTAAGTATTTATATTTGTAAAATTATGGAAAAATTTCAACTTTCGACATTCACAACAATCAACGGAATTGCTGCCACATCGGGATTGGTGTATCAGGACAATTCGCTATTTATTGTTTCTGACAACAGTACTTTTATGTATCAATATAACATCAACGAAAAAACACTCGACAAAATAAAACTGTTTGAAAACAGTCAGGAAAGCATCGCCAAAAAAGATAAAGCCGACTTTGAAGCAATAACTTTATTTGAAAATAAACTCTATTTGTTTGGTTCGGGTTCTACCAAAAAAAGAGACCGTAGAGTTACCTTCGAACTTGAAAGCAAAGAAATCAAGGAAAAAAATCTATCTAAAATTTATAGCCAACTAAAAAAAACTATTTCAATTGCTGACGATGAGTTAAATATTGAAGGCGTGATTATTACATACCAAACAATCTATTTTTTCCAACGTGGAAATGGTGCCAATGCACAAAATGGTGTTTTTAGCTATGATAGAAAAAATAAAACAGTTGCATTCGAATTGATAA
>JAYTGH010000289.1:0-1847 GCA_043733645.1 Flavobacterium sp.
CTCGTTTTGGCTTTTCTTTCCAAAAATAAAAAAGCGTTTTTGACTGTTTTTCTTTTTGATAAAATCCAAACATTGATTAATTGTAATGCGGTAAATCCAGGTTTTATAGGATGATTTTTGATTAAAGTTTTCTAATGAATGATACACTTTCACAAACACATCTTGAGTAATTTCTTCAGCATCTTCAAGATTTTGCAAATAATTTAATGCCACATTGAACACGAGTGTTTTATACTCGCGATATAGTTTTTCAAATTGGACTTGGTTTTCAATCATTTGGTTTGGTTGTCAATTTTCAACTTACAATGATACTAAAGGTTTAAATATAAATGATTTTTTAAAAGTATAAATTATTCTATATTTGGGCTATCAAATTAAACTCTTTTAAAGTATGAAATAGCCATCAGAGTTTTACTTGAAAAATTAGCATGTTTTTCTTGTGGCTATTACATAAGACAATTAAAAAACAATAACTACGACTTATGAAATTATTAGAAGGAAAAGTAGCCATCATAACTGGTGCAAGTAGAGGAATTGGAAGCGGAATTGCAAAAGTTTTTGCTCAGCATGGAGCTAATGTAGCTTTTACATACAGTTCATCAGCCGAATCTGCGCTAGTTTTAGAAAACGAATTAGCAGCGATGGGAATCAAAGCCAAAGGATATAAATCAAATGCAGCCGATTTCAACGAAGCTCAAAAATTAGTTGAAGATGTAATGGCAGATTTTGGAAATGTTGATATTTTGATCAACAACGCCGGAATTACTAAAGACAATCTTTTAATGCGTATGAGTGAAGAGGATTTTGATAAAGTAATCGAAATCAATTTGAAATCAGTTTTCAATATGACCAAAGCGGTTCAGAAAATTATGCTGAAAAACCGCAAAGGTTCTATTGTGAATATGAGTTCTGTTGTTGGTGTAAAAGGAAATGCCGGTCAAGCCAATTATGCAGCTTCCAAAGCCGGAATGATTGGGTTCACTAAATCAGTAGCTTTAGAATTGGGTTCGAGAAATATTCGTTGCAATGCTATCGCACCGGGGTTTATCGAAACTGAAATGACTGCTAAATTAAACGAAGATGTAGTTCAAGGCTGGAGAGATTCTATTCCGTTAAAACGCGGAGGAACTCCAGAAGATGTTGCCAATGCTTGTCTTTTCTTCGCTTCCGATATGAGCGCCTATGTTTCGGGACAAGTGTTGAATGTGTGCGGAGGAATGTTGACTTAGTAATCAGTTTACAGTAAGTGACTGAAAACTGTGACTGATGACTGCGACTGCTACTAATTTTTAAATTAAGAATACCAATCTAAATATGACTACCACAACAATCCTGTTATTACTCGTATCAATACTAATTGCTGCTGGTTTATCATTTTACCAATATTTTTATCAAGTCAAAATCAAGTCAAAATCGACTATGCTCTTGGCTTTCTTACGTTTCGTTTCTATTTTTGATCTATTACTTTTATTGATAAATCCTATTGTTTCAAGAAAATCAATCGAGACGGTTAAAACACCTTTACCTATTGTTATTGACAATTCGGCTTCGATTACTGATTTGAAAGCGGATAAATCGGCAAGGGAAGTATTTCAAAAGCTTTCCGAAAATGCAGCTTTAGCAGCTAAATTTGATGTGCAAACCTATCAGTTTGCTGCTGATTTTTTGCCAGCAGATACCATTGATTTTAAAGGAACACAATCTAATATTGATGTGGTTGCCAAAAATCTAAAGAACATATACAAAAATCAGCATTACCCAACGGTCTTGATTTCTGATGGAAATCAGACTTCAGGCGAAGATTATGTTTTCGGATTTAATCCTGACAATAAGGTCTATCCTTTGGT
>JAYTGH010000290.1:0-13910 GCA_043733645.1 Flavobacterium sp.
GATGCAGGATTGTGGTGTTGGCATTGCTAAATACAAAGGTCAGGAACTAAATTTTATTAAATCGGTTGGATTCTGGCTCGGATTGTCATTGGGCGCAGCCATGATTTCTAGAATTACCAAAAACTTCCAGGATTATTTTACCAATATTGTGATTCAGCGAACCGGTGCCGAAATGTATACCGACGGAATTAAAAAATCATTGGATTTGCCTTATGAAGAATTTGAAGACCAACGCAGTGGGGAGACTTTGAGCAAGTTGACCAAAGTGCGTTTAGATTCAGAAAAGCTAATTACGCTTTCTATTTCATTGATATTTCAAACCGTAATTGGTTTTATTTTTGTGATTGTTTACGTTTCCAGAATAGATTATAGAATCTCGATTATCTTCCTTATTACTGCTCCAATTATCGCTTTGATAAGTTCTTATTTGGGTAAAAAAATAAAAATCGTTTCCCGAAAAATCGTCACACAAACCAATTCGCTAGCGGGTTCAACAACCGAAAGCTTACGGAATATTGAGCTGGTAAAAAGTTTAGGATTAACCTATCAGGAAGAAAAACGTCTGAATTTAAACACTTTGAAAATCCTTCAACTCGAATTACAAAAAATTCGTTTCATTAGAAGTTTGAGTTTTATACAAGGAACTACCGTTCACTTTTTACGAACTTGTGTGGTTTTTACACTCTATTATTTCTTGTTTGGTAACAAAATTATTGTCGGTGATTTATTGACGATGGTATTCTTTACCTTCTTTATTTTTGGGCCTTTGCAAGAGTTGGGTGCGTTTATAATTGCATTGAATGAGACTAAAGTTTCTATGGAAAATTTCAAGGAGTTATTGAATGCTCCAAAGGAATTCCGACCGAAAAATGCTAAGCAAATTGGCGCTATCGAATCGCTGCATTTCTCCAATGTTAGTTTCAAACACAAAACAGCAAAACATCCTGCGGTTGAAGACATTAATTTTGATATTAAACAAGGAGAAACGGTTGCCTTTGTTGGTCCGTCGGGAGCAGGAAAAACGACTTTAGTAAAACTTCTAGTTGGATTGTATCCGCCAGCAAAAGGTCATGTCAAATACAACTCTATTGATTCTTCTGAAATTGATTTATTAGATTTGAGAAAGCAACTCGGATTCGTAACGCAGGATGCACAATTGTTTTCGGGAACGATTAGGGAAAATTTATTGTTTGTAAAACCATCGGCAACCGACGAGGAATTACTAGAAGTATTGCATAAAGCCAGCTGCGACAAATTATTGCAACGCGCTGAAGACGGTTTGAATTCGACGATTGGCGAAGGTGGAATCAAAGTTTCAGGTGGAGAAAAGCAACGTTTATCCATCGCTCGTGCGATATTGAGAAATCCAAATTTATTGATATTTGACGAAGCAACATCGGCTTTAGATTCGATTACCGAAGAAGAAATAAATGCAACGATTAGAAACATTTCGGATAAAAATAGAATCACGGTTTTGATTGCACACCGATTATCAACCGTTATGCACGCTGATAAGATTTTTGTGTTAGAACAAGGTAAGATAATAGAACAAGGCAGACACGAAGCTTTGCTGGAAGAAAAAGGATTGTATTACGCAATGTGGCGTCAGCAGATTGGTGAACGAAAAAAAGAATAAATAAAAAACCCTTTCTGACAGTGAAAGGGTTTTTTGTTAATAATAGTGTTTGATTTTATTGGTTGTAGTACTCGTATTGATAGCTGTAAGGCCCCGCAGAACTTGCTGTAGAAGAACTTGAGACTGGATAATTTTTGGCGCTGTACTCCATGTCAAAATCGACTTGATTGTCCCAAGCAGCAGAGTAAGTATGAACACTGCTTACATTTTTATTGATTCCATAAAAACCGCTAAAGGTAAACTCATACAACTTAAGCTTATCCGTCCCTGTTACATTTTGCATAGGGTTATTGTTGGCATCATATTGAAAGTCTGTCGTCCATGATGATGATCCGTTGTAATCATATTTTGCAATTTCACCATTCACAACATAAAATAAATTGGTTTCAAATTGATTCGTCTGTGTATCTAAATCTCCATAAAACCTTGTCACATCAATCGTTCCGTTTTCATTATAAGTTAAAGTGCTTTTTACTCCTCTGTTAGCGTCGTATTCTAATTTTACCACTTGAATCAATTGATTGGCTGAATTATAGGTAAAGACTGTTTTTACTGTATTGTGATTGTCTATGTACCTTTTGATTTCTGTGATTAAATCGCCAGTGTAAATATAGGTATCATATCCTTTACTCACTGTCCCCATATCGATTTCGAAATTTACAATGTCAAGTTTTGTCCCTTTATAGGAGAATGTGTATACTTCATGATCTCCCATTATGCTGGACACCATTTTTTTTAATAACACTTTATCAGATTGGTTTCCACTATCGTTAGATGAGCATGAATCAAAAATTAAAACAAAGAGGGAAACGATGGACAGAAGTTGGATAACTTTTTTCATAATTACATTAGTATGATTTAGCTTGGGGCTTTCATCGGTTACGACTCAAATTTAGTAAAGCAATTCAATTTCAAATAAAACTTTCGGTATACAACCAAAAAACTCGTTGTTTAACATTTTTTGGAAACTATTTCAAAAAGAAAACCCTTTCAACTAGATGATTGAAAGGGTTTTTCCGTTACTGTAATATTCTAATAATAGCTGTAATTATTAGTCGTTACAGCTGTAGAACCATCTGTATTTGTCAATGTCTGAATGCAATGTGTTGGATAATTAGCAGTATCAACGGTATATTCAAATACGGAAGAATTATTGAACCCGCTTCCTGCTGTATTATTGAGTTGGTCATAGGTTGCAAATGAGTTTTTAACATCATTGAAAGACAACAATTTATCATAGCCAACTATATTGCGGATTGGACTGATATAGTTTGTATAGGAAGCCTGAATTTTTATTATCCAGCCACTTCCTTCTAAATCTTCCAATTTTACAAATCTTCCCAAAAAATCAAAGGTGATTTTAGAGGTCTTAGTTAAATTTGCCGGATTTTCTGTTGTCCCAACATAAGTCAATCTTGTAATTGTATTATCTGAATTATAGGCATAGGTATTCAACTCAGAAGTTCCTTCCTGATATTCAGTTGCGGTAGCGCTAACCATTTTACCCTCACTGTCGTAGGCATACAACACTTTATACATCAAGTCACCATGGTCGTAATTGGAAAGCGATGTAATTAAATCGCCACTATAAGCATATTTAGTTTCATAATAATCTCCTGATTTTATAGACTTAATTTTATTGCCTGTATAAGTGAATTTAAAAACTATGTTGGATGTGAAATCTGTAGAAACCGTCTCTGATTGTACCTCTTTAAGCAAACGATTAGAACTACCTTCAGAATCACTAGAACACCCTGTAAACAAAGCAATAACAATGACTAACAATAAATATACTTTCTTCATTTTTCTCATTATTATTTTACAAAATCAATTGCTTTTTCTAACGCTTCTTTAATTCCCGCTATGTTTTTTCCACCAGCGGTTGCAAAGAAAGGTTGTCCGCCCCCGCCACCTTGGATATATTTCCCAAGTTCGCGAACTACTGTTCCTGCATTCAGATTTTTCTCGGCCACTAATTCTTTCGAAATGTAGCAACTTAACATTGGTTTGTCGTCTTCGGCAGTTGCAATAACTAAGAAAAGATTAGTTCCCAAAGTTCCCAACTCATACGCTAAATCTTTTGCACCCTCTGGATTCAAATCGACTTGTATTGCGAGGAATTTAATTCCGTTAATATCCTGCATTTGTGAAGCTAATTCCCCTTTTAAGCCTTTTGCTTTTTCCTTTAGCAATTGTTCGATTTGTTTCTTCAGTTTGGCATTATCATCCTGCAATGAAACAACCGCTTTTAAAGTATCTTGTGGATTTTTCAACGTTTCTTTGATAGCATCTAAATCGCTTTCCTGTTGAGAGAAATAGTCTTTCACAGCATCCCCAGTAATCGCTTCAATACGACGGATTCCGGCTGCAACGGCACCTTCTGAAATGATTTTAAAATGCCAGATTTCGCCTGTGTTTTTTACATGAATTCCACCGCAAAGCTCACGACTATCTCCAAATTCTATCATACGGACATTGTCGCCATATTTTTCGCCAAACAATGCCATAGCACCTTTTGCCATTGCTTCCTGAATCGGAAGGTTTCTGTATTCTACCAACTGCAATTGTTCTTCAATTCTGGCATTTACAAAATCTTCTACTTTGCGAATTTCTTCATCGGTTACCTTTGTAAAATGCGAAAAGTCAAAACGCAAATGATTTGCATTTACCAACGAACCTTTTTGCTCTACGTGTGTTCCCAAAATCGTTCGTAATCCCAAATGCATTAAATGCGTTGCCGAGTGATTTTTGGATGTCGAGGTTAATAAATCGGTATTCACTTTTGCTACAAAACTCGCTTCAATATTCTCCGGCAGCTGCTTTGCAAAATGCAAGATTAAATTATTTTCTTTCTTGGTATCAATGACATCAATAGTTTCGTTAGCCGAGACCAATGTTCCTTTATCGCCAACTTGCCCACCACCTTCCGGATAAAAAGGTGTGTTATCTAAAACGATTTGGTATAAAACACCATCCTTTTTAGAATCAACTTTACGGATCCGCGTGATTTTTACCTCGTTTTCGGTTTTATCATAACCAACGAATGTTTCCACATTTCCCGGAATCAAAACTTTCCAATCTTCTGTAGAAACTTCAGAAGCCGCCCGCGAACGGTCTTTCTGCGCTTTCATTGACGCATCAAATTCGATTTCGTTAAACGACATTCCTTTTTCCTTTAAAATCAATGCCGTTAAATCCTTTGGAAAACCAAACGTATCATATAATTCGAATGCTTTTTTACCCGAAACTTCTTTTCCTTTTGTTTTAGCAACTACATTATCCAACAACTGCAATCCTTGGTCTAGCGTTCTCAAGAACGAAGCTTCTTCTTCACGGATTACGTTGGTAACCAATTGCTGCTGCAATTTAATTTCCGGAAAAAATTCGCCCATTTGATCTGCTAAAACTTCTACTAGTTTATTGATAAACGGTTCTTTAGTATTCAAAAAGGTAAAGCCGTAACGAATCGCACGACGTAAAATTCTACGAATTACATAACCTGCACCTGTGTTTGATGGCAATTGTCCGTCAGCAATAGCGAAGGCTACGGCACGAACATGATCCACAATTACACGAATGGCAATGTTGGTTTTGTTTTGTTCTTCAGATTCTTCACTTTCGTTCAGAATGACATCATTAGTAGTATATTTTAATCCTGTGATTTGTTCTACTTTTTCGATAAGCGGTGTAAAAACATCGGTGTCGTAGTTAGACGTTTTCCCTTGTAACGCCATGCATAAACGCTCAAATCCCATTCCGGTATCAACGTGTTGTGCAGGTAGTTTTTCCAGACTCCCATCAGCTTTACGGTTGAACTCCATGAATACGTTGTTCCAAATTTCAACTACTTGTGGATGATCGTTATTCACCAAACTCTTTCCAGATACTTTTGCTTTTTCTTCGGCAGAACGTATATCAACATGGATTTCGGAACACGGACCACAAGGACCCTGATCGCCCATTTCCCAGAAATTGTCTTTTTTGTTTCCAAGGATGATTCGGTCTTCATCGATTAATGTTTTCCAGATATCCCAAGCTTCTTGATCGAACGGAACGTTTTCTTCTGGGTTTCCTTCGAAAACAGAAACGTATAAATTTTCTTTTGGAATTTTATATACTTCGGTCAATAATTCCCAAGCCCAATTGATAGCTTCTTTTTTGAAATAATCTCCAAAAGACCAGTTACCCAACATTTCGAACATAGTATGATGATAAGTATCAAAACCTACATCTTCCAAGTCATTGTGCTTTCCTGAAACGCGAAGACATTTTTGCGTATCGGCAATACGTTTGCTTTTTGGAATTGCGTTACCCAAAAAGAATTCCTTGAATTGTGCCATTCCCGAGTTGTTGAACATCAGGGTTGGGTCGTCTTTTAGAACGATTGGCGCCGAAGGAACTATTAAATGTCCTTTGGATTCGAAGAATTGTAAAAACTGTTTACGAATGTCTTGTGATTTCATTTTAGATTGTTAGATCTTTAGATTATTAGATTGTTAGATTTAAAAAAACATAAGTTCCTGATTAGCCCCGATTGCAGTAAAAATCCTCGAAGAGATTGTAACGGAAAGCGGGAAGATGGTTGAATAAATAACTAAAATTTCTGCTCCTGAAAAGAATCTGAAACAAGTTCAGATTAAAATTTAGGGATTGACTGAAACATTTGTTAAATTTGTTCGTATAACCATTGTTTTTTAAAAACTTCCACAAAAATAGCATAAATTAAAAAATGGCGAAGAAAGTAAAGTATTATTTCGATACCGAAAGTTTGGCTTACCGAAAAATAAATCCGAAACTGTCTAAAAAGCTTGGATTTATTGGTTTATTTTTACTTGCTTCTGCGCTGTTTGGGTTTTTATGTTTTGTTGTCTTATTGAATTCTTCTTATTTAGAAACTCCAAAAGACAGATTGCAGGCACGTGAAATTGAAACGATGAAGCTGCGTTATGCTATTTTAAATAAAAAAATGGATGAAGTAGATGAAGTTTTGACTGATGTTGCCGATAGAGATAATAATATTTATCGTGCTTATTTTAATACGGCACCCATTCCGAATGAACAGCGCAAGGCTGGCTTTGGTGGCGTAAACCGATACAAAGAGTTAGAAGGATTTAATAATTCCGATTTAGTGATTAACACTTCAAAACGTGTGGATGTTATTTCAAAAGAATTAGCCATTCAATCAAAATCGTTGGATGAAATATTAAAATTAGCAAAAGAAAAAAACAAATTATTAGCTTCTATTCCAGCGATTCAACCCGTAAAAAACGAAGCATTAAAACGCATTGCTTCCGGTTTTGGTTATAGAAGTGACCCTTTTACCAAAGTTAGAAAAATGCACGAAGGCATGGATTTTACGGCGAGTACCGGAACACCAATATATGCTACGGGTGATGGTGTCGTTGCCGCCGCAGATAATTCGAAATCAGGTTATGGCAACCATATCGAAATTAATCATGGCTATGGTTATCTTACTTTATACGGGCATTTAAGCAAATACAACTGTCGCGCCGGACAACGTGTAAAACGAGGCGATCTAATAGGTTATGTAGGGAGCACCGGAAGAAGTGAAGCTCCGCATTTGCACTATGAAGTTCATAAAGACGGCAAAGTAGTGAACCCAATAAATTTTTACTACGGAAATATCTCGGCAGCCGAATACACTGCCATTTCAAAAGTAGCTAACCAAGAAAATCAATCTCTAGACTAATGCATATAGAACTAAATCCAGACAAAAGATATTACAGCATTGGAGAAGTGTCCAAAGCTTTTAATGTAAACACATCGCTAATACGCTTTTGGGATAAGGAATTCGACATCCTTAAACCAAAGAAAAATGCGAAAGGAAACAGAATGTTCACACCCGAAGACGTAAAGAATTTACAACTGATTTATCATTTGGTTAAAGAACGTGGCTTTACGCTTGACGGCGCTAAAACACATTTGAAAGAAGGTCAGAAGAAAACGCTTGACAAGTTTGAAATCATTAGCAAATTGGAAACGGTGAAAGCACAATTATTGAGTATAAAAAATGCATTATAATATTAAGTATTGAGAATTAAGTATTAAGACAATAGAATTATTTTAAAAACACAAAAATTAAAAACAACTTTAAATTAAACAAACATGAACTTTAGAAAATTTTTACCTTGGATTATCGCAATAGTTATACTATTTGGAATTTATAGCTGGGCCAGTGGGATTTATAATTCCGCAGTAACGCTTGAACAAGACGTTAAAGAAAGTTGGGGTAATGTTCAAACTTCCTATCAACGAAGAAATGACCTTATTCCAAATTTAGTAGAAACCGTAAAGGGCTATGCAAAACATGAAGAAAGTACTTTAACAGCTGTAATTGAAGCGCGCGCCAAAGCAACAGCCATTAGTATTGATCCATCCAAAGTTACTCCGGAACAATTAACTGCTTATAATTCGGCACAATCTGGGGTTTCTTCTTCTTTATCAAGATTATTGGTAAGTGTGGAGCAATATCCAAACTTAAAAGCTGATGCAAGCTTTATGAAATTACAGGACGAATTAGCAAGTACAGAAAACCAGATTTTAACGGCAAGAACACGTTTTAATGAAACGGTTAAACCTTACAACAATAACATCAATACTTTCCCAAGAAATATTTTAGCGGGCATGTATGGCCTAAAGCAGAAACCATTTTTTGAAGCTGAAACTGGAGCTGATAAAGCTGTTAAAGTAAAATTCTAATTTAGAGCAATGTCTAAAGTAGAAGATTTTTTAACAAAAACTGAAGAGCAAGAGATTGTTGAAGCTATTGGCATAGCCGAAAAAAATACCTCTGGCGAAATTAGAGTACACATAGAAAAAGAGAACACCATCGCTCCGATTGACAGAGCGATGGAAGTTTTTCGTCAGCTCCAAATGGAGAATACCCAGGAACGTAACGGCGTTATCATTTATGTTGCTGTGAAAAGCAAGCATTTTGCTATTTATGGCGATAAAGGAATTAACGAAAAAGTTGCTGCCACTTTTTGGGATTCTGCTAAAGAAGTGATGCAAAATCATTTTCAAAGCGGGAATTTCAAACAGGGCTTAATCGAAGGGATTTTAAAAGCTGGAGAACAACTGCAAAAGTATTTCCCTCATGCTGATGATGATACTAATGAATTGTCAAACGAAATATCTATAGGATAATTATGGAAATTACGAATTACAAATTACGAATTACGAATTATTCCAAAGGAGTTATAAAAATCCTATTGTTAATAGTTACCTTGTTTAGCATTTTGCCATCTTTTGCACAGTATACAATTCCTAAAGTTCCTGAACTGCAAACTTCGGTTTATGATTATGCGAATGTCCTTAATGCTTCTGAAAAATCGCAGTTAGAAGAAAAACTGATTCGGTATTCCGACTCAACTACAACCCAAATTGTAGTAATAACTATTGAAAGCTTAAAAGGAGAAGATGTTAGTCAGCTTGCTACAAAATGGGGGCAAACATGGGGAATTGGTGGAAGTAAAAAAGATGATAATGGCGTTATTATTCTTTTGGCAAAAGACGAAAGAAAAATTGCCATCAATCCAGGCTATGGTCTTGAAGACCGATTAACTGCTGGAATTGGCGGAGAAATCATCAGAAACATTATCATTCCGGAGTTCAAAGCAGGAAGCTATTACAATGGATTGGACAAAGGTGCCGATGCGCTGTTTGACGTTTTTAAAGGCAAATACAAAGGCGAACGCAAGCAAACTAGAAAGGAACCTAACTTTCCAATTTTTCCGATAATCATAATCGTTATTGTGATCTTCATCATTATTTCTAAGAATAGAAAAGGTGGTGGTGGTTCTGGCGGAGGAATGGGCTTAGCCGATATTATACTATTGAGTAGCCTCGGCAGAAGCGGTGGCGGTGGATTTGGCGGCGGCTTCGGTGGAGGAAGTTCAGGCGGTGGCGGATTCGGTGGCGGATTTGGCGGTGGTGGTTTCTCTGGCGGTGGCTCTAGTGGAAGCTGGTAAAGGAAGTGTTCAGTGTTCAGTCGCAGTTGACAATTAATACAATTTTTGTAATTCATAATTCTATAAAAAACAAAACCCTCATGCAATTGCACGAGGGTTTTTTATTAATCTACCGAAAACATGCCGCTATCTTCTTTTTTCTTACCGGCAAATTTTTCAAGTTTGTATGTTAATGAAAACATTACATACCGTTTTAGAACGGTGTTTTCCGCATCAATAATAGCGGTGGAAGTTATGGTCCTTGAACTGTTTATATTTTGGTCTAACAAGTCATATACTTTCACTTTGGCCAACAACTGATCTTTGAAAAAGTTATACCCAATACTGACATTCCACAGATAGAAATCTTTCTTAAAACCATTAGCAATCCCTGAGTTATAAGTATAACCAAAATCACTTCCGATAACAAAATTTTTCGGGTAATACGATGTAATTTCGATTTTGACATTGTGTTTAAATGTATTAGCATTTTCTATAATGTAATTTTTATAATCGTTTGTAGCATAAGTATAGTGATAACTTGGTGAAATGGTAATTAGCTTGTCAATACTCCAAGATATGTTGACTTTAGGAGTCGTTTGAAGATTTCGGGATTCATACAATATTGCATTTGTCAAACCCTGCTCATAATTGTAATTAAGATTCAATCCAAATCCAAACCGCAAGGTTCTTTTTTCTTTTTTAAATGTTTTGTTCCAGTTTCCTCCTAAATAAGTACCGTAGGTCAAACCTACGTTTTCATAGGTTGTAATCGATTTAAAATTGACATCGTATACTGTTGAAGACACTACACTATTATTTCTTAAATCAATTCCAGTGTAAAAGAAATATCCCGATTTGCTTGAATAATCATAGTTATTAAAATTAAAATATAAATTGTGTATTTGTGTTGGTTTTAAATTTTCATTTCCAATAATGGTATTTAACGGATTGGATAAATTTTCAAAAGGCAAAACCTGACTTGCTTCCGGTAAATTTACTTCGTAATTATAATTTGCGTAAATAGATTTTGACTTTCCAAGTTCATAATTGATATAGCTTATTATCTTTGGAAAAACGTAATTTTTTGTTCTGTTAGTAACCGTTCCAATATAATTTGATTGCGCATCAAAAGAAATAAATTCAGGTCCAAAATTGATTCTACCATTGATTTTTGTTTTGTCTAAAATTAAACCTGTTGACGCAAAATAAGACAACTCTTTAGAATTTAATCGATTAGATTGCTCTGAATTGAATTCGGAATAGGCATTAGTAGCTGTATCAAAATTAAATGTATTTAAAGAATTCTTAATTCGGTTATGGGCTATTTCAGATGTCAAACTCAATCTAAGCGAATCGGTCAAAGGTTCTCCATAACGGACTTCCAATTTGTACTTGTTCGTTTTTTGGTTTTCAAAGCTATTCTGCTTCCGAATATCATCGGGAGTGGCATCTGCAAAAAACGTATTAGAATTCGTGTTTTCAAAACTATCATTCTTCCCAATTTCAGCATTAAAATTAATCACCATGGCTCTTTTCTTCTTCTTGAATTTTTTTACAAAACTAGCTTCTGTACTAAAATTAGCATTTTCATTTTCACCAATATCGTTATTTGAACTGCTGTTTAATTCGGCTAAAGACTCATTGGTTGTGACTTGAGATTTTGAAAATCTGTTTCGATAAAACGACTTTAAAAATTTAGGGCTTATTGTAATTGTTGCCGTTGAATCGAGCGCAATTTCATAATCTAAACTTATATTGTGACTATTGTTAATAGTTTTTGAAAAAGAATTTGAATTGGTAAACGTTTTTCCTGTTGGCAATAAATTGGTTTTATCGGTTCGGTTATTGTTTTCTGTTTCGGCATTTGAAAAAAAATAATTTCCGCTTACGTCAGTCTTTTTTGTCCATTTATCTTGGTAGTTAACGCCTACTAAATTAGATAGTGTAATACCATTATTATTCCCTCCAAATCTCATATTATTAACACCAAAACCACCATCATCATCGTAGTAAACAGAACTGTTTCTACCCCCTCCCATATTATCAAATATTTCATCCATAGAGAAGCCAACTGAATTGATATTATTGGAAGATGCCAAAAGACTAATTTTTCGTTCACCTTTAAAATAATTCAGTAACAAGCTCGATTCATACCGCTTGTCTGAACCATAACCAGCAACTATTTTACCAAAAAAACCTTTGTTTTTATCTTCCTGAATAGTAAGGTTAATGGTTTTATCTTTTGAACTGGCATTATCACCTGTTATTTTTTCTGCCTTGGTTTTTGTGTCCACAACTTGAACCTTATCAATGATTTGAGCCGGAAGGTTTTGTGTAGCAATCTTTCCATCTTTGCCAAAGAAAGGTTTGCCGTTTACCAAAATATTGTTGACCTCTTTTCCGTTAACAGTAATCTTGCCTTCGGGCGAAATTTCAACACCTGGCAATTGTTTCAAAAGTGCTTCTACATTAGCATCTGCTCCAACTTTAAAAGATGCCGCGTTAAATTCTAAAGTATCTTTTTTAATCCGTATTGGTGGCGCTTCACTTTTAATAACAACTTCATCAAGTTTGTTAACTGATTCTTTCAGTTCAATAGTTCCAAAATCTTTGTCTTCATGAACTGATGCCAATTGGATTTTTGTTTGCTTAAAACCAATAAAAGAAACTTTCAGAAAAACTGGCTGATTGATTTTCTTGATTTTAAAATCAAAATTTCCAAGTTTATTAGTGATGGTATAATCGACAACTGTGGAATCTTTAACAGCGGAAAGATAAACCGTGGCTGATTCAATAGGTAATTTTGTGGTTTCATCGATTACTTTTCCTTTTAAGGAAATTGTTTTTTGCGCGAAAGTGAAAGTGCTTATCAGAAGAAAGCAAAGTAGTGAGAGGGATTTTGGCATAAAAAAATTAGCGGTTAGTATTACAAATAATAATAACGGCTAATTTCTGATTTTATTATCTAATGTTAAAAATTCTTACGGATATTTAACATTTGCATTACTTCTCTCTAATATAAATATCAATCGGAACACCTGAAAAATCCCAGTTTTCACGAATTTTATTTTCTAAGAAACGCTTATATGCTTCTTGTACATATTGCGGTAAATTAGCAAAAAACACAAACTGTGGTGTTGGTGTTGGCAACTGCATACAATATTTAATCTTTACATATTTTCCTTTCAATGCCGGTGGCGGGTGGCTTTCAATAAGCTTCAACATAAAGTCATTGAATTTTGAAGTTTGGATTCTTTGCTTTCTGTTTTCAAAAACCTGAACCGTAGTTTCCAATGCTTTTAACAAACGCTGTTTGGTCAAGGCTGATACAAACAAAATAGGCACATCGGTAAACGGTTTTAATTCTTCCTTGATTTTGTTCTCGTAATCACGAGTGGACATCGTATCTTTTTCGACTAAGTCCCATTTGTTTACTAAAATAACAACTCCTTTTCTGTTCTTTTCGGCAAGCCAAAAAATACTCTGATCTTGTCCTTCAAACCCACGAGTAGCATCAATCAATAATATAATTACATCCGAATGTTCAATAGCACGAACCGAACGCATCACCGAATAAAATTCTAAATCTTCTTTTACTTTGGCTTTTCTACGAATTCCGGCGGTATCAACTAAATTGAATTCGAAGCCAAAACGATTGTATTTAGTATCGATAGCATCACGGGTTGTTCCGGCAATATCGGTAACTACAAATCTATCTTCTCCAATCAAAGCATTGATAAAAGACGACTTTCCTGCATTAGGTCTTCCTACCACACAAAATCTTGGCAAGGCAGCTTCTTCTTCTGACACTTCTGGTAATTCTGGTAACACTTTTACTAATTCATCTAAAAGTTCTCCAGTGCCGCTTCCGCTGATGCTGGCAATGGTAAAATATTCACCTAGACCTAAATTATAAAACTCGATTGCGTCTTTTTCACGCATTGCGTTATCCACTTTGTTTACTGCTAATAAAATAGGTTTTGTCACTTTTCTAAGTAATTTGGCAACCTCAGCATCCATTGGTGTAATGCCTTCTTCAACATCAACCACAAAAATAATGGCATCTGCTTCATCTATAGCCAATTCAACCTGACGTCGAATTTCTCCTTCAAAAATATCATCCGAACCTTTGATATAACCACCTGTATCAATTACAGAAAACTCTTTTCCATTCCATTCACTTTTCCCATAATTTCGGTCACGAGTAACACCACTAACCGAGTCAACAATAGCTTCTCTTCTCTTGATTAATCGATTAAAAAAAGTAGATTTCCCTACGTTTGGTCTTCCTACTATGGCTA
>JAYTGH010000291.1:0-5420 GCA_043733645.1 Flavobacterium sp.
ACCATTCGAGGCTTTTATCAAAATATCCATAGGTGTTTGGTACAACCATTTTCTTTCGGTCATGCCGTTTTCCCATGGACGGTTTTCATCTAATCTTGAATACGATGTCATATAAACGGCAGTTCCTGCTAACGGCAATGAACCTTGTCCACCAGCCAAACGGTCGCGAATTTCTCCACCTGAACCTGTTGCGGCTCCATTAAATGGTTCAACAGTAGTTGGGAAATTATGGGTTTCAGCTTTTATTGAAATTACCGAATTGAATGCTGATTCCTGATAGAAATCGGCTTTATCTCCTGTTTTTGGGGCGAATTGCATCACTTTTGGGCCTTTGATAAAAGCCACATTATCTTTATAAGCCGAAACAATATCATTCGGATTGAGTTCTGAAGTTTTCTTTATCATTTTGAACAAAGACATTTCTTTCTCAACACCATCGATAACAAATGTCCCGTTAAAGGTTTTATGGCGACAATGCTCTGAATTGACTTGCGAGAAACCAAACACTTCGGAATCGGTGAGTTTTCTGTTTAGCTTTTTGGATAGGTTTTCTAAATAAATAACTTCTTCATCGCTTAATGCTAAACCTTCCTGCTTATTATAAGCAGCAATATCATCGATTTCCAGAATTGGTTCAGGTTTGATATTGATAGTGAAAATATCTTGGTGCAACTCACTATACTTCTGCGAAAGCATTGGATCAAAGTCTGTAAAATCAGCAGCAACTTTTTGGAATTCTTCTATTCTGATGATGCCTTCAATTCCCATATTCTGGGTGATTTCTACAGCATTGGTACTCCACGGAGTAATCATAGCGGCACGTGGACCAATAAAAAAATCCGTCAGGACGGATTTTGATTTGTTTGTTTGAGAATCGGAAACAAGTTCAGATTGAAATAACCAATTAAGTTTTGAGATAGTTTCTGCTGACATCTCGTCTGCGCTCGATGTTTTTTGCGTATGAACGGCAAAAACGGTAGCACTTTCGTTTCCGAAGAAATGAATCATTGTTGTAGTTATTTTGTGTTGTTGTGCTGCAAATTTAGGCTAAATAAACGAAACCTTAAATCAGTTTTTTAAATTAATTTGGTGAAGGAGGAATTGTTGCATGTTGGTATGCACCAAGATCTACCTTGCCGGCAGTAACTGTCCTTGTTGCCCCTATAACATCTGTTGTAATGCCTAAATCATCTCCAAAATTTATTGCATCAGAACCATCTCCAATATTGAGTTTGTTTTTACTTATGTTCCAGAAATCAGGATCTCCATTTTTTATTATCTGAGTGACATCATTAATGAAAACATAATCTGGATTATTAGTAAATTGATTGTTAGTATTATTAAATCGGATTTGACATTTGCTGAAAATTGGTGTTGTCCAATTGGTTTCGGGACTTACAGTACTTTTATTTAAAAGTAGTTCGACTTGGTTGGAGCCAAAAATAATACAGTTGTAAAAATTAGCTTGTTGTAAAACATAAGGATGCTGCGTATTCGTATTGTCAGTATAATAATTATCAACCGTTACGGCCACTTGTTTTGAGCTTGACCAATTGTTGTTAAAGGTACATTGTTTGAATTCATAGCTTCCGCCCAAAGTACAAGCTAATGAAGCTACGCCAGCGGTATTTATGGCTATATTTTTTCCTTCAATAGTGGCAGCCCTTCCCAACAAACCAACATTAGAACAATCATAAATCTGGGTATTTGTAATAGTCATTGGTGTTCCAAAATTGTTTTCAACCAATAAGCCAATAACAGCATTTTTGAGCGTTAGATTTCTAATCCTGTGATTGGTGCTTCCCTGTCGGAGGTAAACGGTTCCCCATTGTCCCGGAATATCAGAGAAATCGGGTTCTAGGCGGTCGCCTTCAAAAACAACTTCGTTTTCTAAGGTACCAGGTGGGGATGCTTGACCATCAATATGTAATGTTCCGCCTTCCTGTACAACCAACCCGGAATCAGCATGAAAATGAACTCTAGCGCCAGCTGGAATAGTTAAGGTTTCTCCGTTGGGGACACTTGCATATCCGAAGATGACGTAGGGTTTATCTGTTTTGAATAAATATTCGTTGCCATTATCAGGATGGTTATGACTTAGATTTCGCCCATTGGTTTCTAATACAGTTCCATCATCATTAAAACCGATAGGAATGGATTCAGTAATCCCGTTCTGCTTATTTGGAAAAATAAAATAAGCATCCTGAATCAGCGTTACCAATTCTACTTTTTGCAAATTAGCCCCACTGTCAAACCCTATCTGATCGGTATAAAGGAAATCCGAAGGATTGGCATCGCCGATTCCTGCTGTGGTTTCTATGAAAATATACATGCTGTCTTTTGCCAGTAATTCTACATCATGGAAAACCCTGTTTTCATCGCCTGTCATTCCGTCAACCGTAATTCTGTATTTTGTCCCCACACCTTTAGCTAGTCTAATTGTTGGGATTTTGATATCCTTGCTACTTTTGTTATAGACTTTCAAAGTGTAAGTACTTGAACCAATATTGGTAAAAACAGTGTCTAAATAAATGGTGTCTTTCGAAAAAACTAAATCTCCAGTACTAGCTTGAAATACAAAGTCCTGACGACATGAACTAACCGTAATAGCTAAACCAACAAAAAAAAGGATAATAAGTTTGCGCATCTGCAGTATGAATTTTGGTAAATGTAAGTATTAATGTTTAATTTGAAAATAAGTCAATTTGAAAATTTGAGAATGTGAGACTATTTATTTTTTAAGATAACGGAAAAAATAAGATTTTATTGTATTCTATTTCCTAAAAGCACTTTTCTATTTGTTTTTTCTAATGCTAAATAAATAGTATTTTTACACCCGAGTCTTGTTCTAAAGAAGAGACGAACTGTACGAAGTAAAAAAAAAGCTATGTCATTTGATAAAGATAAAATCCTGCAACTTTGTAACGATTGGTGTAAAAACACTTTGATGGAAACTTTAGAAATTGAATATATTGATGCAGGAGAAGATTTTTTAACTGCAAAGATGCCTGTCAATTCGAGAGTACATCAACCTATGGGAATTCTTCATGGTGGCGCAACAGTAGCTTTGGCGGAAAGTGTTGGAAGTGCTGCTTCGATGTTATTTATTAATCCTGAGAAACAAGAAGCTCGTGGCATTGAAATTTCTGCAAATCATTTAAGAAGTAAAAGAGAAGGAACCGTTTTTTGTACTGCAAAAATTATTCATCAGGGTAGAAGCATTCATCTTTGGGAAATAAAAATTACCGATGAAGAAGGAAAATTGATTTCACTTTGCAAACTGTCTAACATGATTTTACCTCGACGCTAATGACCGATTTATTCATAAAAGTCAAAACTCAGCAAGGCCAGAACTTGCCATTTGTATTGTTTTGCAAACCAGATTCTGATAAAGTTATTGGTGTTTTTCAGAGGAATGATCACATTTATTTTTTGGATACCTTCGAGGAAAAAGGTTTCGCTTTTGCTCCTTTTGATGCCGAAGAAGTTCCGTATATTCCATTGGAACATTCAGATGTGTATGTTGAAACCATACATAGCAGGAATTATTATTTTGAGCCTAAAGATTCCAATTTAAACGATATCATAGGCAAGGATTTTTTTGAAGAGTTGGTTGCCAAAGGTGTAGATGCAATACAGTACAATCAGTTACTTAAAGTTGTTTTGTCAAGAAGAGAAGAAGTTGCATTACCTGATTTTGACATACAAACGACTATGCGGAAGATGATTTATCAATATGCGGATGCTTTCAAATATTGTTTTTTTCATCCAAAAATTGGAACCTGGCTCGGCGCATCTCCAGAGCAATTTTTGAAAACGAATGGCACTGAATTAAAAACTGTTGCACTTGCGGGAACTCAATTAGCAACAAGTTCTAAAAATATTATTTGGCAAAACAAAGAGGAAATTGAGCAGCAGTTAGTGACTGATTTCATTGTGGACAGCTTAGAAGATTTGTCTAAAGAAGTCACGATTTCCAGTCCTTATTCGGTTAAAGCTGGTAATTTGTGGCATATTAAATCAGATATTTCAGCCAGATTAAAATCGAAGAAATCACTAAAAAAAATTATCACAGCCTTGCACCCTACTTCGGCAGTTTGCGGATTGCCAAAACAAGCTGCAAAGAAATTCATACTTGAAAATGAAGGTTATAACCGGGAATATTATTCAGGATTTTTAGGCGAATTGAATATTGATTTTGTTACTTTTAGAACGTTGCAAACTGATTTATTTGTCAATTTGCGATGTATGAAAGTCATCAAAAATAAGGCGCAACTATTCATTGGCTGCGGCATCACAAAAGACAGTAATCCTGTGGATGAATATATTGAAACGGTTAATAAATCGATGACGATGAAAAAGATTTTGGAATAAAATAAAGAGAAAAGCCCTTCGACTGCGCTCGGGTGACAAGATGGAAGATAGAATTAATTAATAAAAAATTCGTGATATGAAACTAGATATATTGGCGTTTGGCGCGCATCCAGATGATGTTGAATTAGGTTGTAGCGGAACTATTGCCAAAGAAATTTCGTTAGATTTGATATTAAGAGGAGAATGTCCAGTGGACATTCGGTATAACAGCGTGGTTATTTAATACAACAAAAAACAATAAATATGAAACTAGATATATTGGCGTTTGGTGCGCATCCGGATGATGTTGAATTAGGTTGCAGCGGAACTATTGCCAAAGAAATTTTGTTAGGAAAAAAAGTAGGCATCATCGATTTAACCCGTGGCGAATTGGGAACAAGAGGCTCAGTTGAAATCAGAGATTCTGAATCGGCGCTTGCTGCTGAAATATTAGGAATTGCTGTTCGCGAAAACCTAAATATGCGTGATGGCTTTTTTGTAAACGATGAAGCGCATCAACTTCAAATCATAAAAATGATTCGGAAGTATAGACCGGAAATTGTGCTATGCAATGCTATTCGCGACCGACATATAGATCACGGCAAAGGAAGCAAATTGGTTTCGGACGCCTGTTTTCTTTCGGGCTTACGAAGAATTGAAACTACTTTTGATGGCAAAAATCAGGAAGTCTGGCGACCAAAAGTGGTTTATCATTACATTCAATGGGAAAACATTGAGCCTGATTTTGTGGTTGATATTACTGGATTTACAGATAAAAAAGAAGCTTCGATTTTGGCGTATGCATCACAGTTTTATTCTGAAAACTCGAATGAACCTATAACGCCAATTGCAACTAAAAACTTCCTTGAAAGCATACATTATCGCTCGCAGGATTTTGGGCGATTGACAGGCGTAGAACACGCTGAAGGTTTTACGGTTGAACGATATTTGGCTGTCAATAGCTTAAGCGATTTAAAGTAACTTTTTAATTTTTTTTCTTGACAAAAGAAAAGAATTATATATATTTGCACTCGTTAAAAATGGTGGTTGTAGCTCAGCTGGTTAGA
>JAYTGH010000292.1:0-1843 GCA_043733645.1 Flavobacterium sp.
AAACGCCTCAACGCGATGGCGATTCAAGCCGTAAAATCGGATGGATTTATTTTTACCTTTTCGTGTTCGCAAGTCGTTTCAACGCAACTTTTTACCGATGCCGTTATGGCTGCAGCGATTGAGCAAAATCGAAACGTGCGCATCGTCGGACGATTAACACAAGGCGCAGATCATCCCGTAAATATTTTTCATCCCGAAGGACATTATTTGAAAGGTTTAATTTTGTTTGTGTCTTAACCGAGATTAAGGTTTTGCATTTTATCAATTGAAACGCAGATTTAGCGGAAAGACGCGTAGTAACACGGATTTGATGAAAAAATCTGCGAAAATCTGTGTCGCTCCCGCACGTTCAAGTCTTAGTTTTTAATCCCTGCGAAGCAGGGACTAAAAACGAGACTTGAACGTACTATTTTCGTGTCTCTGACACGATGTTGCTAAGTGATTATTTCTCTTGATTGATATTGATTTACGAATTAGTGTGGGTCAAAGACCCAAAAATAAAAAGTTCAAGTCTCGTTTTTAGTCCTTACTTCGTGTGGACTAAAAACTAAGACTTGAACGAGCGGAAAAACTTATAAAAAACTTTAATCTTTACTATTCTGCTTTTTTAATTTATTTTCTGTATTAATTTTTACCCTTAACCTCTCTCGACAAATAGTATATTTAATAAGGTTTTGAAAAAATCTTATTAAATCTTCATCTTCAAAAGTTAATTCTTTCGAAACGTCTAAACGTCCAAGATATATTTTTTCTCTTACAATTAATTCAGGATAATTTTCTGAAACAATACCAATAACAGAATCATTTGGCACTCTTCCAGAATGTCCAACTGTCATAGTTCCATCATGCCAAAATTCAAGTATATTTCCAGAAATAGCAATCCAATCTCCAAAGTTAAGTTGAAGTGAATTATGACTCGATTTGCCATTATCGTATGCAACGACAAGATAAGGAAAAATAGGACTTCCAAATGGAAATACTCTAAAACTAATTGTTTTTGATTTTAATTTTGAATCAATAAGTTTCAATACCCTAAATTCGCCATTCCAATCATTTTCACCACCTGCATTTCCATTATTTTCAATTCTAATACCAATATCTTCAATATTATAATCTCCGAAGTTAATTTCAATTTTCTTATCTTTATTCAATAATAAATTGGAAAAGTTTACAACTATGGGTTTTAAAATATTTGTAACTTTTTTGAACTCCTCATTCTTTTCATTTAAACTGTGAAAGATGTCATATTGAATGAATTTTATACCTTTATTTAAGCAAATTTCACTGTAACTCGGGAGGCTTTCAATTTGTTCAAATTCATTAGAGTTTTCATTTAGAGAAAACCATTGAGTAATTAAACCATTTGTCATCCCAATAATTTTCGCACCAAGATGACTATTATAATCATCAATTTGTTCTCGTACTTTATACGTTAATGGAATACTCCGAGCTTTACATTCGACTATAACCAAAGGAAATCGTCCACCTTCACTTTCAAAATCGACTATAATATCTGCCCTCTTAATTATTTTTAGACCGTAATGACTAAGTCTTTCTTCGACGCATAGCATACTTTCAGGTATTTCGTACCTACTTAATAGCTCATGTATAAATATTTGCCTAACTTCTTCTTCGGGAGTTGCTGCAATTAGTTTTTTTCTTATCAAGCACCTCAATTTTTTTTTTCCATCCCTATCTTCAAATTGCAATTCCATCTTTTTAGTTTTTAATTTAATTAGTTTTTAAATAGAGATTATTCAGAAAATATTTTAGTTTATCAATTTTGATTTACTTTGTGAATGAAATACGAAGAACAAACCACAAATCGAACTATGTTTTTGTC
>JAYTGH010000293.1:0-1838 GCA_043733645.1 Flavobacterium sp.
GACACTCAACTTGGAAATAGTTCCATCAGCCGGAGAATAGATAGTAGTCCTTCCTAAATTATCTTTTGATTCGGTAACCGTTGCTACAGCACTTTCTACATTATAATACGCTGACTCCTTACTGGCTTTTGCGCTTTCAAAAGAAGCAACTGCTTTATCCCAATCTGATTTTGAAATAATTCCTTTATCGTACAAAATTTTGCTTCTGTCATAGTTTGCTTTGGCTTCTTTAAAATTAGCATCGGCCTGACTTAAACCCGCTTTAGTTCCAGATAAATTAGAGACTGAACGTTTAAGTCCCGAAGTATATAAATCAGGGTTGATTTTTACCAAAAGCTGTCCTTTTTTTACTACTTGCCCTTCTTTTACAGGTAACTCAATAATTTCTCCTGAAACCTGAGAGGACATTTTCACCTCAATTTCCGGCTGAATTTTTCCGGTAGCCGAAACGGTTTCTACTATTGTTATTTCATCTGCTTTAGCTGTTTCAACTTGTTTTGAATCATCATTTCCGCCAATAATCCCTTTTGACTTTAAGGTAACAAGTACTATGATTAATGCGACAACAACTCCAACTAGTATATAAATTTTCTTTTTTGACATGATTTATTGTTTTTGAATGATTGGGATTCCAAAGTATAACTCTACTACTTTCATTTTAAAAATGTAATCGTATTTCGCTCGAATTGCATCCGATTGTGAAGCTGAAAATATGGTTTGTGATTGATTAAAATCGAAAGCATTCATCAAACCAACATCATATTTTTCTTTTGCATAATTAAATGCTTCTTGTCTTGCTTCCAAGGTAACAAGTGACGATTCATAAGTTTTTAAAGCACCTTTGGCATCGGTAATTGCTTTGTAAACATTGGTTTCTAAATCCAATTTGGCTTGATCAAAAGCATTCTTTGTTTTTTCGAAATTGACTTTGCTTCGTTCTACATTGCCTCTGGCAGCAAAACCATTAAAAATCGGAATTCTTAACTCCAAACCAAAATTGTGTCCTTTATTATTACTAAATTGGTCAAATACCGGAGCTGCTTTACTAAAAACAGGTAAAAAATTCGGCTGCAAAACATTTTGTCCCGTGCCTTCAACCTGACCAATTATTGAGGTTGGGTTGGCTGTATCCGTTGTAAACCCAGAAACTCTATCCGAATAACTGGCTCTTGTACTAAAGCCATAAAAACCCGTCAAGCTTGGCAGCAATGCTCCTCTTGCAATCTTTACATTTCGTTCCGCAATATCTATATTTGTCTGTGCAATTTTGATTTCAACTCGAACCTGATTTGCTTTATCCACAATGGCTTGAGGCGTTTCCGACATCACCGGACTTGGTTTTGCTTCCATATCAACATCGGCAATGTCAAAATTTTCAAAATCATCTAAGGCAAGTAATTGTGCTAAACTTAATCGGGAAATAAGTAAGCTATTTTCAGCTACAACCACTTTTTGTTTATCTGCTGCGAGCGTTGCTTTCATATCCAACAAATCGCCTTTTGGTACTGAACCCGCATCGACTAATTCCTGCGAACGAACCAATTGTTTTTCGTCATTAGCTTGTTGAGCTTGTTGCACTTTTAAATTCTCTTTATTGAAAAGGATATTTAAATACGCATTAGCAACATAAAGTGAAATATCATCCTGCATTTTTGTCAACTGATATTGCACTGCCAATTGGGAGAGTTTTGCTTTTCGCAATTGGTTTTGAAGTTGCAGCCCTTTATAAATTTCGATACTAGAATTTAAACTTGCCGAAGTATATTGAATCGTTTGATTTTCTAAAAGACCCGTTGTGATATTTTGGTTTAAACCAATATTCCATGAGTGAGACGCGC
>JAYTGH010000294.1:0-5396 GCA_043733645.1 Flavobacterium sp.
AAATAAACAAAATAAAATATCAGAATTATAAACTAAATTAATAACTTTGAACATAACCAAAAAAGACCATCTGTTGCATTAAGGTCTTGAATCCACCCATAACGTAAACAGAAACTGAAATGAAAAAAATTATCTTCTTAATCTTTCTAATAATAACATTTAACAGTTATTCACAAAATAGAGAAAATCAAAAATTACCTGTAATTTCCGAAAATAAAGGATTGCTATCAAATGCAATTGGTTGGCTTAAAAATGAATCTGGACAATGGATAAAATACCAAAACAAAGTTCCTGAAGATTTAGGTAAAAATCAAAAACTATTAGAAAACTATAATGACCATTCAATTGGAGTTGACAATTTTATTTCTTTTGAAATTAAGGAAGTGGTTATTAATGAAGTAAAATATATTTTAATTTTAAAAAAAATGAAAGATGGTTATTTTAAATATGAAACCATAAAGGAAGGTTGGGTTCCAAGCAATAGTTATGAGTTTTATGTTTTAGAACCGAGTGAATTTGCTAAAATTGAAAATGTAGAACATAACAAACAAATCAATTTAGATCTTAAATTAAAAACGTACGGAAAAGTATCATTCATAAATTTAAAAAACCTCTCAAATTTAAAAATAGCTAATGAAATTAATAAAAGTTTAAACGACCCATTGAATTCATTCATTGAACACAAATTAGCGTTAAACGTATATTGTTTTGACGAAAAGAAAATAGTTCAATTTTATTTTTATGAATATAATGGTTATAAGCTTGAAAATAAAGACATGTACTACGAAACAAATTATGAAAACTTTAATAAGTTTATAAAAATCAACAAATAAAAACAAATGAAAGATTACTTTAAAATAATTGATAAACATCTTGAAAAAGCAAGAATAAATGCTATTGAAACAATTAATAGCAGAACTAAAACTGATGACTTTTTTAAAAACACAAATTTTGTAATTGACGTGAACAAAAAGTTGTTAACTGAAATGGATAATCCACCAATCACAGCAGATAATCTTAACGAACAAGAAATTGAAAACTTAAAAGATTACGCCGTAAAAAAATGCCAAACTATCTTTGAAGAAATTCAAACGTTACTAAACTAAAAAAACAGCAGGTAACAGCCGTTTCTCGCAATTGCGAATTTTGTGGTAAGTTCACGTTTCCGTTTCGCAAGAATTTTTATCTTTAACAGAAAATAATTCGTTCCGAAGTTCGCAACTGACGAGAAGCGGCGGAACGTTACCGCTAATTTTCGGCGACCCGAGTTTCAAAAGACAAACTTTTGTATATTTGAAAAAAGTTTGAAATGACAACAAAAGAAAACATATTAAAAACGCTAAAATCTAATAAGCTTAAGCTTACGAAATTCGGTATTCGAAATGTTGGCTTATTTGGTTCTTATATTCGCAATGAGCAATCTAGCGAAAGTGATATTGATTTGTTGATTGATTTCGAACCAGAAAAAGAAAACTTTGACAACTATATGGCTGTTTATGATTTATTTGAAAAAATTTTCAAAAACGAAAAAATTGAAGTTGTCACCAAGAATGGTTTGAGTCCATACATTGGTCCGAAAATCTTAAATGAAGTTCAATATGTCTAAAGAGCCAAGAGAATATCTTAGACATATTCACGACGAATGTTTATACATCATTTCTGTTAGCGAAAACTTGTTGTTTGAAGATTTCATGGAAGATGAAACTTTGAAAAGAGCCGTTGTAAGAAGTTTGGAAATTATTGGAGAAGCTACAAAGAAAATTCCGGCTGACTTCAAAGTGAAATGGAATACTATTCAATGGAAAAATATGGCTGGAATGCGTGATAGATTAATTCATGATTATATCGGAGTTAATTACGCGATCGTTTGGGACGTTATGAAAAATAAAATTCCAGATATGAATAAGCAAATTTCTGAATTCCTAAATGGAGAATAAAAACTAGCGGTAACAGCTGTTTGGCGCAATGGCTGGTATCGATTTTCCGTAGCCGGAAAATCTAGCGCCGGAAATTTACATGGTAACTATATACAATTTTGCAGTAAATAATTCAAAATAAATTAGGTTTACTGCATTTTACTTCTTACATTTGTTGAACAAAATAGCAAAAGCCATGTTTAACAAAGAAATCAAATCCGTTTTAGACTTACTAAAAGCCTTCCCAGATGAAGCAACTTGTATCTCACACTTTGAGTTAATCCGTTGGGAAGGTACTCCTGTTAGCCCTTTCGATGCTGCTTCTAAAGTTTACAAAACTAAAGTTGGTTATATGTGTAAAAACACAGGGAAAAACTTCAACGTTAAAACTAATACTCTTTTTGACAATACTAAAATGCCATTACAAAAATGGTTTCTTGCTATTTGGATTGTTACATCACACAAAAAAGGAATTTCATCTTTACAATTAGGACGTGATTTAGATATTACTCAAAAATCTGCTTGGTTTATGCTACAACGTATTAGAAATTGCTTCGGTATTGAAAACGATAATATGTTAGACAATGAAGTTGAAGCTGACGAAACTTATGTAGGTGGTAAAAATGGAAACCGTCACGCTAACAAAAAAGTTGAGTTAGCACAAGGTAGAGGTGCAAAAGATAAAACTCCGGTATTCGGAATGGTTGAAAGAGATGGTAAATTAAATGCAAACGTAGTTAAAAACGCTTCTTCTGCCACTTTAACGAAAGAAATCGTTGCAAACCTAAAAGAGAGTGCTTCTTTATATACTGATGAATGGATGGGTTATAAAGGTGTTTCTCGCATCTACGACCATTCAGTAGTAAAACACAATAAAGGTCAATATGTAAACGGTAGAATCCACACAAATACAATTGAAGGCTTTTGGAGTTTATTGAAAAGAGGTATATTTGGTATCTATCATTCTACATCTAAAAAACATTTACAGATGTACGTTGATGAATTTGTATTTAGATACAATACAAGAGAAATAACAAGCGCAATGAGGTTTAATTTACTTCTTGCGAATACAGAAAATAGATTAACTTATAAAATGCTAATAGGATAATGGAAGAATTAGAAAATGTAAACAACTTTTTATTCTATACTGCTGATGATGGAACTACCAACATACAGGTAATAATAGACGATGAAACTGTTTGGGCTACGCAAAGGTCTATGGCTGAAATATTTGATGTTGAAGAAAATACAATAACATACCATGTTGGGAATATCTATTCTGAGGGAGAGCTTGCAAAAAGTGCAACTACTCGAAAAATTCGAGTAGTTCGAAAAGAAGGTAATCGTGATGTAAATCGAGAGCTTGACTTCTATAACTTAGATATGATTATTTCAGTGGGTTATAGAGTGAGTTCTCCAAAAGCAACTCGTTTTAGAATTTGGGCTACAAGTATATTAAAGGAATACTTAATTAAAGGCTATGTTTTGGATGATGATAGACTAAAACAAGGTAAAAGTCTATTTGGTAAGGATTATTTTACTGAGTTACTTGATAAGATTCGAGAAATACGTGCAAGTGAAAGACGATTCTATCAAAAAATTACCGACCTTTATGCTACTTCAGTTGATTATGATGCTAAAGCTCAAATTACGCATACCTTTTTTGCTACAGTTCAAAATAAGCTTGAGTTTGCTATTACACACAATACGGCATCAGAAATAATAAAATTAAGAGCAAATTCTAATAAACCAAATATGGGGCTAACTACTTGGAAAAACTCTAAAAAAGGAGGTAAAATTCTAAAGACAGATGTTGGGGTTGCTAAAAATTATTTAAACGAGGATGAAATTTCTGAATTGAATAGAATCGTAACTATGTATCTTGACTATGCAGAAAACCAAGCGAGCAGAGGTAAACTTATGACAATGGCTGAATGGATAGAGAGATTAGATTCGTTTCTTAAATTCAATGATTATGACCTTCTAAAAGATGCTGGCAAGATTAGTTCGGATATGGCAAAAAAGTTTGCCGAAAAAGAGTATGCAAAATTTAGAATTGTACAGGATTTAGAATATAAGTCTGACTATGACACATTTGACCAAGTGATAGAAGGTATAAAAACAAAAGGGGAACTCCCTAAAGAAAGTGAAATAATCAGAATAAATACTCAATCTTTAAAATCTGTAACTAAATTATCTGACTTCAATAAAAAATTAAAACAGGCAGGGAATTTCAATCCTAATAAGGAATAAAAACAAAGCCCCTTAATTGGGGCTTTAACACGTTAGTCTTATTATGTATTTTAATCCTTCTCCTTTATGAAAATCATATAGAATACCACTTATAATTAATTGAAATTCTTCATCCTCTTCAATATCAGGTATATGATTTCCACTTTCTGTAAACACTATACACATATAATCTGAATCATCCTCATCGGTGGGTTCAAATACAACGTTTATTAGTTCGTCTTTATATATAAAATGAAAAAAAGCTCTATTGTAGAGCTCTTCTTCTTGAATTTGTATGTTTGGTACACTCATTTATGCAGTTTTTCTTGCGCTGTTAACCTTTGCTATTGCGTTAAAAGCGTCTGCCATTTCTTTTGGAGTTGCTTTAGTCCATACAGCTCCTTCAAAGACATTTTTGCCTTTGACCTTACTCATGTCAATTTTTGTTGTTTTCATAATTATAGTTTTAAAAAGGTTTAACAGTACAAAGATATATTCCTGTTAGTTAATATTATGTAAATTGTTAATAACTTTTAGTTTTTTAACTAACAATAAAGTAAAATACTACAGCATTTTAGTTTTTTAACTTTTAAATATCTTTGACATATTATATCAAATTGCAAAAATCTTGCCAAAATATAGCAAAAAGTGGTAAATTCAATAACTTTTCTTTGCTTTCAATGTATAATAAATTTTTTTGACAAATGCAAATTGAGTTATACAAATGTTAACAAGTTGCACAAGTGGCAATATTTACTATGAATCTGTTGTTTATAAGTGCAAACATAAACATAAAAAAATTATATTTGCTTAATCATATTAAGTTCACGCCTTTGATTGAATAAGCGCATCCGCATAGGAATTATAGTTGCTAAACAATCGAAAGAACACCAAAGTAGCTATTAACAGAAATCAAGCAGAACGTCTTTAGATTTTATTAAATAGTGACCGTACCGCTAACAGCATTCCGAGTTGGCAAAACGTTTTAACGTTATCCAAAAAACCAATGAAATCGCTCAATCGCAGAAAAAATATTTAATTTACTGCAAACTTATATATAGTTACCATTTACATATCTTTACACTTAATCGTTAAGCTTGCCGCCACTGACGCCAAGCAGCGGAACGTTATAGGCTAGTGTTTCCCAAGTTCGTAAATTCAATAACTTAATGCAACACTTTTAATTTTTTTAAATTTGTTGTAATGGAAAAAAAACGTAACAGACTAACCTTTGCAGAACGTGTGATT
>JAYTGH010000295.1:0-1836 GCA_043733645.1 Flavobacterium sp.
TGAGAAACATTTCCAAGAAATTCTCTTCGGTATTCTTCACGGACTTTTAGGGTTTCGATTTCAAGTTTTTTATCGGTGGCGAACTTTTTAACCTGTTTGGTTAAGGTTTCCATATCGGTTGTGATGGGTTGACTTCGGAAGGAAGTAGATTCCAACAGCGAGACATCGTCGTAGATTTTTTTAACTCTTCGATAGATAAATCGTTCGACACGATATTGGATAACAAAAAAGGAAAAAGTTGCAATCGAAATGGCAAAGACAAGTAGGATTGGTAATGAAAATTCGTGGAAAAAATACAACAAAATTGCTAGAAAACCTGTAGAAAAAGCAGTAATATAAAACGTTGAAACTAATGCAAACCTGTACGTTTTCTTGAATTTAATTTTCATTTATACTTCTAATTTATAGCCAACTCCTTTGATGGTTTTGAATAATTCTTCACCTATTTTTTCGCGAAGTTTTCTAATGTGAACATCAATAGTTCTTCCGCCTACAATGACTTCGTTGCCCCAGACTTTATCCAGAATTTCTTCGCGTTTGAATACTTTTCCGGGTTTTGAAGCCAAAAGATAAAACAGTTCAAATTCTTTTCTTGGCAATACAATTTCTTTTCCTTCTTTGATGATTTTATATTCTTCTCTGTTGATTTCGATGCCACCAACATTGAGTGTTTCTGAAGCGTGTTCGTCACTTTTTAAACGACGAAGCAATGCTTTGACTTTGCTTACTAATAATTTTGGTTTAATTGGTTTTGTGATATAATCATCGGCACCGGCATCAAACCCTGCAACTTGTGAATAATCTTCGCTTCGTGCCGTTAAGAAAGTAATGATGACATTGCTCAATTCCGGAATTTTACGAATATTTTCGCAGGCTTCCATTCCGTCCATTTCGGGCATCATCACATCCATAATGATGAGTTGTGGCAATTCCTTTTTGGCTTTGGTTATTGCCTCTTTTCCATTGGTAGCTGTTACAATTTGGTAACCTTCCTGAGAAAGATTATATCCCACAATTTCGAGGATATCCTGCTCATCATCTACTAATAAAATCTTGATGTCTTTTTTTTTCATATGTGGACACAATTGTTTTGGTCGATGTAAATGTAAAGATAATACAAAATGAATTGATAAATGAAACCTGAGTTAACCGTAATTTAATCTGTTAACAATTTGGTAATAGTTAGAGAACGAAATGGTAATGCTAGAGTAACACGACCTTTACATTGCGGTAGTTTCTTTGCATCGAATTTAAACACAACTGAAATGAAATTTAAATTAATTATTACTTTTTTACTTATAACTGTTCTTGGTTTTGCTCAGAACAAAGGAACTATTACAGGAACATTAACGGATAAAAATTTAAATAATGAAACACTTCCTTTTGCAAACGTGGTATTAAAAGGAACAAGCATTGGAGTGACTACAGACGAAACCGGGAAATATACTATTAGTGTTGATGCCGGGACTTATACGATTCAGTTTAGCTTTTTAGGTTATGAAACTATCGAAGAAAAAGTTGAAGTAAAAGCCGGAGAAACTATAACGCTTAACAAAGCTCTTGGTTCGGGAAGCTATCAATTGAAAGATGTTGTTATTCAAAACAATGTAAGCCGGGAAAAAGAAACTGCTTTGTTAATGGAACAGAAAAAAGCAGTCGAAATCAAACAAAGCATTGGTGCGCAGGAAATGTCGAGAAAAGGCGTAAGTAACGTTGAACAAGGTTTGACAAAAATAACAGGAATCAGCAAAGTTGGCTCAAGAGGTTTATTTGTTCGTGGTTTAGAAGACCGATATAATAATTTATTGATTAATGATTTGGCTGTTCCTTCTAACA
>JAYTGH010000296.1:0-5388 GCA_043733645.1 Flavobacterium sp.
TTTGTGCTTTGGGGCTTAGTAGAATATGATAAATTAAGTAAAGATAGAGTAGAGGAAGGCTATCAGTTTAAGGATTTGTATAGTAGTTATATTAATAAACTGTAATTGAATAAAAAGCAAAACCCAACTAGATGATGTAGTTGGGTTTTTTTTTAGTGACCTCGACTGGATTATAACCTATACACTCGTGTAAATCTTAAAAACCTTAAATCCCTTTATTTATAGTACTTAACGATTTTATTAGTTCATTCAAGTTTATTAAAATTCGGTTAAATTCGCATTTCGTTGACTAAATGTTGACTAATTAAGTATATTTGTTTTTGATTAAATAAGTATAAAATATAATGGCTAAGATAAAATATTTACTTCAAAGTAAAAGCGAAACCTCGAACATTTATGTTCGTTACTCTATAAATAGAACTACAGTATTAAAACGCAAAACAGGCTTAATTATTAGTGCTAAAGATTGGAGCATTGACAAAGCACAACCCAAAACTGGAAGAGAAGATTTAAAAATAATAAAATCAAAGCTCGATAAGTTAGCCATTTTCATAAACGATGCGCATAATGAAGAAATAAGTAAAGGAACAGAATTTACTGGTGATTGGTTGCAATTGCAAATAGACATTTTTAATAATAAAATTGCAATTGTTGAACTTGATGTTCTAGTAAATTATATAGACAAATTTATTGAAGAAGCTCCTTATAAAATCAATCAGAAAAAAGAAACAGGATTGAGTACAGGACGCATTAGGAATTTAAAGTTATTTAAAAACACAATAATGCGCTTTCAAAAAGAAGCTTTAAATGATAAAAATATCTTAATCAAAAACATCAATTTGCAATTTGTCGAGAAATACAAAACATGGCTTTTTGGTAAAGGTTATTCTGTTAACTATGTAGGCAAAAACATCGCCAACGTTAAGACTATCTGCAACGATGCCTATAAAAACGATATTGAAACCTCTCCACAATTAAAGAATATTAAAACACTTTCAGAAACTAAACCATCTGAACAGATAATCACTTTAAGCGAAGAAGAACAAAAATTAATTAAAAATACTCGATTAATGAGTGATACATTAATTAACGCCCGAAAATGGCTCTTATTAGGTTGCTTAATAGGACAACGTGGCGGTGATTTGTTAAGCATCACGGACAAAAATATAAAGGATTTAAAGGGTATTAAAATAATTGAATTAAAGCAACAAAAAACAGGGAAATTAGTTGCAATTCCGTTATTACCTGATGCAATTGAAATCATAGAAAGTGGTTTACCTCCTGAAATGTCATTACCACATTTTAATGAGTATATAAAAAATGTTTGCAGGAAAGCAGGCATTACTCAGACAATCAAGGGGAGTAAATCAATATCGAATAAGACAGGCAACAAAGTAAATTCCACCCGAACAGGCAAACTAATTGATGAGAAAATAAAACTGAATGTTTTTGGAGAATATCAAAAGTGTGAATTAATAACTTCTCACGTTTGTCGCCGTTCGTTTGCAACCAATTTTTATGGGCGTATTCCAACACCAATACTAATGAATGTCACCGCTCACGGAACAGAAAAAATGTTTTTAAATTATATCGGCAAAACCACTTACGATAATGCCTATCAAATGTTGGAATATTTCAGTAAGTTAGCTCCCAATAGATAAAATAAAATAGCAAGTCATTTCTAATGGATTACGAAAATATATATGAACATTTTTATTCAAAATATTACACTAAAGCAGAATTTTTGATAAAAAGTTTTTTGATAAAACGCAAAAGCCAAAAGAAAACATTTGGAATTACAATTAATGAAGTGAACTACTATTTTAGCAACGACATTGTAAATAATCACAATTTATATAAAAATGAAAATTTACAAAAACTGCATCAAATTTTTTGTAAACGGTATAGTATTTATGAGATTGACCAAGTGCAAGAGGTTTTTGCAAATGATATAAAAAATGGATTTGACAAAATTAATACTTCGGAACTCCCAACCGACTATAGCTATACCAAATTCATTAAAGAGACTGCAATAATTGAAGTTGCAAATGAAATTTCAAGGCTTTTATCAATTAATTCCCAACTAATTGAAATGTTCTATAAATTAAATGAATTTGATGAGTTTGAAATCAGGTATCATAGAAACTTGTCTTTGGAGAATTGCCCAATTTACAAAACACTACATTCAAAATTATATCCCGAATATTATGCCCATTTTACTGAAAATGAAAATTTAGTAGTTAGTGGCTTCGACACAATGGGTTTAGGCAATGCCATAAATAACGAAAACAAAAATATTGTTCCTGCACTATTTCTCAATTTGGAAGTTTACAATTGCTTTTTAGAATATCAAAAATATATCATTGATTTTTATACCGACTATTCATATCTTAAAAAAAGACTGGAGAAAGAAAAATTAATACATCACCACAGAGACAATGATTTTATGAGAATTGTTTTTGAACAATTGCAATTAATATCTTCAAAGAATTACAATGAATATTGTATAAATGGCAAATTAAAATCGATGCAGAAAAGTTATAGCATTCAAAGACAAAACAATTTCAATATTGTATTTGAAGAGTTATTATAATACAATGGGATTCAACTTCCCATAAAGGGAAAAAACCGCCCTAAATGGGCATTCACATAGATACAATTTTGCGCTTATTAATCTTAAATATAAGCACAATGACTACACAAATTTTTTTAAACGGAATCACTCTTGAGCAATTAGCCGAAGCACTTAAACCGCTATTGCAAACTCAAAAAACTATTAATGAGTCTGAGCCATCCGAAAGCGACCTTTTAACCCGTGAACAGGTTTGCAAATTATTATCTATCAACAAAACAACACTTTGGAAGCATACCAAATCAGGAAAACTTAAAAGTTTAGGATTGGGCAATAGAGTTTATTACAAAAAGAGTGAAGTTTTGGACTCCGTGAAGCATTTAAACCAGTAATTGTATGAATACTGATTCACAAGTTCGCAAATTATCTGTTTTAAGCAATGCTATTGATACGGCTATGCAAAGCGAACATGAAAAATTAAAAAGCAGTCTTCAAAGCCTTAAAATCTGTCCAAAAGAACAATTGCAACCGCCACAAATTGCGTTGCAAATGGCTAACAAAAAAACAGACGGTTACAGCACTTTGGGAACGCTTGGAAATTTTAGCCTGATTATTGGTAAAGCCAAAAGCAGAAAATCATTTTACATCAATATTGCAGTTTCAACAGCGATAAGTAATGATTATGTTCTTGGCTTATTTAAAAGCGAATTGCCACACAATCAAAACGAGGTATTGTATTTTGATACCGAACAGGGAAAATATCATGTGCAATTGGCTTTAAAACGCATCTGTAAGCAAGTAAACATCGAAGAACCTGATAATTTGCACGTCTATCATTTAAGAAGCAAAACACCTTTAGAGCGTTTGGAACTAATAGAGTATGCCATTTACAACAATGATAAAATCGGAATTGTGGTTATAGACGGAATAAAAGACCTCGTTACTTCCATTAACGATGAAGCCGAAGCCACAATGATTGCCAGTAAACTCTTAAAATGGACGGAAGAGCGTAATATCCATATTGTAACGGTATTGCATCAAAATAAAAGTGATAGCAATGCTCGGGGACATATCGGCTCGGAATTAATTAACAAAGCCGAAACGGTACTTTCAATCACAAAAGCGGAAACAGACGGCAATATTTCAGTTGTAGAACCCCAACAATGCAGGAACATAGAGCCTGAAGCTTTTGCCTTTGAAATAATAGACGGTTTGCCAGTCATTGCAGAAAATTACGAGTTAAGAACCGAAACCAAGAAAATAAGGTTTGATGTTACTGGTTTAGAGAGTTATAAAAAGTACCAGCTATTGACAGAGATTTTCAGTAAAGGCGAAAGTTTCAGTTACAAAGAACTGGAAACCCAAATAAAATTCGCTTCAAAAAAGCAATTAGGCAAGGAACTTGGAACGAACGCTATTACGGCACTTATAACCGATTGTAAAAATAACCGCTGGTTGCTTCAGGAAAAACCAAAAGCACCCTATACAATCGGAAGCTTCAAAGAAGTTGAAACAGACGATAATTTTTAATTCAATCACTTTAATAAGGGATTGTTTTTTCTTTCTATCGCTTTACTTTAAGCGTATATATACGCTATTAAAGTAATAAAGTGATGATATAGCTTTAATTAAAGTACTTTAAAGTAATAAAGTGATGAAACAATATAGATACACTTTAGACAAGAGCAGTAAAAAATTTACTTGCCCTAAATGCCATAAAAAAACCTTTGTAAAATATACCGAAACCGAAACAGGAAACTATTTAGAAGACTTTGGGCGTTGCGACCGTGAAAGTAATTGCAATTATCACAGTACGCCAAATGGCAACTACAAAAACACTTTTGAAGTAATCAATATTCCAAAGCCTGAACCCAGTTTTCACGATTTTGATTTAGTAAACCAAAGCAGACGGAACTATGAGCAAAACAATTTTGTAAAATTCCTGAAAACAATTTTTTCAGATTTTGAAGTAAATCAGGCAATCCAAAAATATTGCATTGGCACTTCAAAGCATTGGAGCGGCGCAACAGTTTTTTGGCAAATGGATAATTTAAAAAATGTACGGCACGGTAAAATATTGCAATACGTTCCTGAAACTGGAAAACGGTACAAGAACAGTAACGGCAAAGCGTTAATCCATAGTGTACGAGCAATTTTGCAATTAAAGAATTTTAATCTTTGTCAATGTTTATTCGGATTGCAATTAATTAATGATTCATTGCGGAAAACCATTGCAATTGTAGAATCTGAAAAAACAGCCGTTATAATGAGTTTATTTAAGCCTGAATATATTTGGCTATCAACAGGAGGAAAGGGATTTTTAAAATACGATATGCTAACTCCCATCAAGCAATTTAAAATAGTAGCGTTTCCCGATAAAGGCGAATACAAAGTCTGGCTAAATAAAGCGATTGAATTAAAAGGATTTGGTTTTAAAATAGAAGTGAACGATTGGCTTGAAAATTCCAATTATGAAAACGGGACAGATTTAGCAGATGTATATATTAGTTCTTTAAAAACGGAATCTGAAATTAATTGAAACACTAAAAAGTTCAACCATTTTTAATAATTTTCTTGTCAATAAGTGATTGCGATGGTATTGCAATTGTCGAAATAAATCATTGCAATACCATTGCAATGCTACATAATCGCCTTAAAATAAGGTATATTCATATCAGACACCCATTGCAATTATTGTCGTAAATTATTGCAATTATATGTATCGTCCTGAAAAAAGTTTACACTTATTAATATTAATCCTGTAATAAGTTTACAGTTAAAAATAATCCTAGAATAGGTTTACAGGTACACAAATC
>JAYTGH010000297.1:0-1830 GCA_043733645.1 Flavobacterium sp.
ATGGTTTGAATTGGAAGGTTGATATACATCCATCAACATAGCTGCACCCGAAGCCATTCCATACACAACATTTTCATATTTTGTAATTTTCGGTGTCTGGGCACATACGTCACCAACATAAATGAAAAAGTGAATTAGTAGTAATAGATTTAGTCTATGTAGCATTTTTTTTAGTTAATGAGGTGAATATGATTATTAGTTCAATAGGGTACTGTCAAATTGCCACCAACGAGAGTTTGTGAAACAACATGCGCTGCCAAACAAATATATCGATTGTTGCTCTTGAATAAAATGATTTCTGTAAAGGCTTTTAAAGCTTATTATTGACTTCTTATCAAAGCCAGGGTCATTGTTGTCAAGTGTTTTCTTTCCCTTTTACAAGCCTTTAATTTAGTTCATAAAACAATCCAATGTAAGCAACGAAGCCTTAGTTGTTGGCAGTAGTTTTTCTAGTTTAATATTCTCAAATAGTCGTGAATCCAATTTACTACAGATGTCTTAAGATAGATATACTTTTCAGGATAGTCTTTAAAGACAAAGTCAGAAATTGAAAGTGCTGATGCAGATAATTGAATTATTTCAACTTTTAAACCTCCTACAAAGCCAATCCAAGTTATAGGATAAGTCATATCATTTGGATTTATTGGCTTACTTAGGCTTAATTGAACTGAACTTTTTCTGCCACCTTTATAATCATCATCAAATTGCTTGTCAATTATAAACATACTAGTTCCCATTTAAAAAAGTAAAATAAATATTAATACTGTTGTAGCTTTAGGTTGTGATATTGATTTCTTACATCCTCATTAAGAATTTTTTTTTCGGCATCAGTATTTGGAATTTTTTTTATTAAGAAATAAATATTAAAAGTGTTTCCAGTTTGAATAGTTAAAGCGTCATAGTCTTTCTTGTAAAGCTTTGTATAAGTAAAACTTTCTCCAATGTAAGTAGTCGTGTTGTCTTCACTAATTTCTTTCAAAATTTTCGTCTTAAAAGTTTTGTTGGAAAGTGAAAAGACAAGTCTTTTATTATTTGTAGTAACATATACTCCTTTGTCTAAAGTCATAACAAAATATTCTTGTTGATCTCTTTTGTCGGTCATAAAGTAACCATACATTGGATAAACCTTTGAAGTTTGTGATTTTGAATTAATAGATATGAGCAAAGTAGTTACAACTAAAAAACAAATTTTAGTAGATATTAAATATTTCAATTTACAAAAAAGCATATTTTATTTTTTAGATTAAAGTGAGCTTTTGTTTAGTCTTAAAATTACAGCCAACAAAGTAAATATATGATATAAGATGTCACTGAACTAAAAAAAATGCTGTTAATAACCAATCTTTTAGTGTTATACTTTTTGTATTGTTGTTAGTACAATCCACCATTTATTGAATCACCAAATTACCTCTTTTCACCTTCTGTTGTGTCACACACTTTTACTTTTTGTTTTCTATTCAACACTAAGCATTTCATTTATTATTTTTAAAAAATATTTTAAGGCTTTTATAAAAATAGAATAGGGTGGGCAGTCATTTAATACCCCCTTGTATAAAGTACCCCCTATAAATTAATCCCCCCCGTATAACATCCCCCTACATGCTTTTTTATAAAAGCCTTTTTCTAAAAATCGTTTTATATAAACCCATTCAACTACCATCCCTCCAATACTACGCTTCGCATCAAGGCTAGTTGCCTCTATCCCCCTGTGCTCTGCCAGGCATCCTTCTAAACAAGCATTCTTCATCTCTAAATATTAAAACATGACAAAAGCAAATTATCATTTTGGAAGCAGCAATGGTTCTGAAAATTTCTATGCTCACCGCCCTT
>JAYTGH010000298.1:0-1830 GCA_043733645.1 Flavobacterium sp.
ATGGCAACTGTGAAGTTGTTTAAAATGATTTTGGCAAAAGATACTGAAAAAGAAATTTTAATCAGTTTGATTAAGGCTGAAATCAAATCAGGTTTGACACCAAAATTATTAGACATTGTTGAAAGTTTACCTACAAAGACGGGAATTTACTACATTCATAACGAGAAAGGCAATCTGATATACATTGGAAAAAGCCGAAATATAAAGAAGCGAATCAATCAGCATTTTACCGGAACATCGGGAAAAAGCAAAAAAATTCAACGCGAAGTTTTTGCCGTGACGTATGAAATTACAGGAAGTGAACTGATAGCTTTGTTAAAAGAAAGCGAAGAAATAAAAATCAATAAACCGATTTATAATCGTGCTCAACGCAAGACTATTTTCCAATGGGCTTTATATTCTGAAAAGGATGAAAATGGTTATTTAGCTTTAAAACTTCAAAAAGCCGATGGCAGAAAAAAGGAAATAACGTCTTTTACTTCTGTGCAGGAAGGCAAAAATTCACTGCTGAAAATTACCGAAAAGCATAATTTGTGTCAAAAAATAAATGGCTTATACGATACCAAAAATGGTTGCTTTCATTATAAAATTAAAGAATGCAATGGCGCGTGTATAGGAAAAGAAGCACCCGAATTATACAATGAACGCGTTCAAGAATTTATTCAGGAAATGAAATATGAAAATGATAATATGGTTGTTGTTGATAGAGGAAGAACGGTTGATGAACGCTGTGCTGTTTTGATTGAAAACGGAATTTACAAGGGCTATTGTTTTTATGATTTGAATTACCAGATTAACAATATCGAAATTCTAAAAAATATCATAATTCCGATGCAGAATAACCGAGACACTAGAACGATTATTCAGGGTTATTTAAGAAGAAACAAGGTAATTCGTATTGTTAAATTTTAATGAACTACTTAATCACCATCATTGGACCAACGGCGATAGGAAAAACGGCATTGAGCATTGCTTTGGCGCAACATTTTGGTTGTGATATTATTTCGTGCGACAGTCGGCAGTTTTTTAAAGAAATGCGCATTGGAACCGCTGTTCCTAGTGAAGAAGAATTGGCTTCGGCTACACATCATTTTATTCAAAATAAATCTATTTTTGAGAATTATACCGTTGGTGATTTTGAGAAAGAAGCTATCACTAAACTAGATGAATTGTTTCTCAAAAACAACATTCAAATTATGGTTGGCGGTTCGGGTTTGTATGTGGATGCAATTCTAAAAGGTTTTGATGATTTTCCCAATATTGACAATTCCGTTAGAGAAAAAGTAAATACTGATTTTGAGCAATTTGGAATCGATTACTTGCAAAATAAGTTGAAAGAATTAGACCCAGAATATTGTCAAAAATTAATGCTTGAAAATTCGCAAACATTACAAAATCCACAGCGGATGAAACGCTTTGTTGAAGTTTGTATTGGAACTGGAAAACCATATTCTTCTTTTTTAAACCAAAAGAAAAACCAACGTAACTTCACTCCTATTATCATTGGCTTAGAGGCTGACAGAGAAATCATGTACGACCGAATTAATAAACGAGTTGATATTATGATTAATGAAGGTTTGGCTAAAGAAGTAGAAAATTTGTTTCCAAATAAACACTTAAATGCTCTGCAAACTGTTGGCTACAAAGAATTGTTCGATTATTTTGATGGAAAAATTACATTAGATTTTGCAATAAAAGAAATCAAGAAAAATACACGTCGGTTTTCAAAGCGTCAATTGACTTGGTTTAAGCGAACAGAAAATATGAAATGGTTTGATTACTTAACCGATAGAACCAAAATAATCGAACATATTGATTCTTTGTTATAAA
>JAYTGH010000299.1:0-1826 GCA_043733645.1 Flavobacterium sp.
AGAAATAGAAAAAATAGAATCACAAATAAAAGATTTAAACGAAGCAGCAGTTTCAAGCAGTGAAATATTGTCTAACATTAGGACAACTTTGAAAGAACTAGATACGGCTATGGACACTTCGAGCGACGGAGTCGAAATTACTCCATTTACGAAAAAATTGCGAGATCTAAATAAGGGTTTATCAATATACTATTCTGATAATAAAGACAGTTTTTCGATGGAATATCACGGCATGGGAACAAGAAGTTGGTCTTCATTGCTGACCTTGAAGTCATTCATTAGCTTGTTACATACAAAATCCAGCAAAGAAGAAGAAGCATTTTTTCCAATAATAGCAATTGAAGAGCCGGAAGGCCATTTACATCCCAATGCACAAAAAAAACTTTATGGTCAAATAGCCGGAATTTTTGGACAAAAAATTATATCAACTCATTCTACTTACATCGCGGCTGCAGCAGAATTACATCAAATTCGAAGTTTATATAAAATTGATGATAAAGTAATGTTTGGTAAAATTGAAATTGCAGATTTTAATGCTGAAGAAATAAGAAAAATAAAAAGACAAGTCATTAATACAAGAGGAGAGGTCTTTTTTGCAAAAGTCTTAGTCCTTTTCGAAGGTGAAACTGAAGAACAGGCTTTACCTATTTTTGCTGAGAAATATTTTAATCAAACAAGCGTTGAGTTAGGAATTGATTTTATAGGTGTAGGTGGATCTGGCAACTATTTGCCTTTCATTAGAGTAGCAAAATCACTAAATATACCTTGGTATATATTTAGTGATGGTGAAGAAAACGCAAAAAATGCTGTAAAAGCTGCATTAAAAAATCTTTATACTAAAACAGACATTATACTTGAAGAAGAAGATAATATTATTATCATAGAAAGTGAAAATGATTTTGAAAAGTTCATAATTAGTGAAGACTATATTGAAGAAATAGAATCAAGCTTTAAGATATTAGGTGGAGAAGATTTTATTGAAAAAGAAATAGCAAAACAACATGGGCAGCTAAAGAAAAGGACTAAAACAGGTGAGAATTGTTTAAGTTGCGGACAAACATTATTTATAGATAATTATAGGGATTATGAAGGTGAGGAGGGATATAAAGAGGCATTATACGATTTTATGATTTCCAATAAAACAGCTTTCGGGCCTATTATAGCGAATGAAATATGTAATAGTGGTAAGGATTTGCCAAGCAAGATTACCCAATTATTTAATAAAATAAAGAGTGAGATATTTAAAGTTGAAGAACCTGTAACATGAATACTAGTTATCTATCGAATAAGCAAATTGAAATTATTAGTACTGCTGACGGAGCTTTACTGGTCAAAGCTAGTGCAGGGAGTGGCAAAACTCGAGTATTGACAGAAAGGATAAAGGTATTACTTCAAAAAACTAAAAGGAATATTTTAGCTATCACATTTACTAATAAAGCAGGGGAAGAAATGAGAAATCGTTTAGAGGACTTAAACGATTTAACGATCTTGACGCCAGCGGCAACCCGACCGGCCTTACCACTCAATCCCAGCGCATCTCATCAGCCTCGCCATTCCGTTTCAATGGCGCCTGGTTCACCAGCTTGGATACGGGTTTCAACACCGATCCCAATGCGGTTGGCTTTCAACCAGTCAACGTGACCTTTTTAATGTACTCGGCCAATGTGCTGGTCGCTTCGTCCGCCACGCTGAACTTGGGCGTGGCCAACAGCCCCTACCAATTCTTGGACAGTGGCTACGGTGGCATGATCGATTCGCTCACCGTGAATGGCTTGCAGGGCTACTTTGCAATGGACGACGTCTCGATTCCGGAGCCCGCCAGCTAC
>JAYTGH010000300.1:0-5363 GCA_043733645.1 Flavobacterium sp.
TTGTTTTTAAATCTGATACAAATTTACACTACATATACGGTGCAAAATGTCAAGTAGATTGCAAATTGCTTCTATTTAAGGAAAGTTTAACGGTTGTTCAAAATGTATAATGATGAAGGCTGATTTTTTTTCGTATTTTTGTCCTTCTCTCGAAGTTTCGGGATGCGCTCAGGATGACAAATATTACACATAATGACAGAAGAACAAGTAATCTTGGTGAACGAGCAGGATGAACCTATTGGTTTGATGAACAAGCTAGAAGCGCATGAAAAGGCAGTTTTGCACCGTGCTTTTTCGGTTTTTGTGTTGAACAAAAACAACGAAATCATGTTGCAGCAACGAGCCCATCACAAATACCATTCGCCTATGTTATGGACAAATACCTGCTGTAGTCATCAAAGAAAAGGTGAAACCAATATTCAAGCTGGAACAAGAAGATTGCTTGAAGAAATGGGTTTCAAAACCGAACTCAAAGAATTATTTCATTTTATCTACAAAGCACCATTTGATAACGGTTTAACCGAACATGAACTCGACCACGTGATGATTGGGTACTATAATGATGAACCTAAAATTAATGAAGAGGAAGTAGAAAGCTGGAAATGGATGAAAATCGAAGATGTAAAAATCGATATACTTCAAAACCCGAATATATATACAGTTTGGTTCAAAATTATCTTTGACGAATTTTATCACTATCTCGAAGACCACAAGCTTTAACTCATAATTCATAACTTATAACTCACAACTATGAGAGTAACTGTATCTAGAAAAGCACATTTCAACGCAGCGCATCGATTATATCGCAAAGACTGGTCAATGGAGAAAAACGATGCCGTTTTTGGTAAGTGCAATAATCCAAACTTTCACGGACATAATTATGAGTTAACGGTTTCTGTTACTGGAGAAATTGATACCGAAACTGGTTTTGTTATTGATGTGAAAATCTTATCTGATTTAATCAAAGAACACATCGAAAATGCTTTTGATCATAAGAACTTAAACATAGATGTTCCTGATTTCGCCGACTTAAATCCAACGGCCGAAAATATAGCAGTTGTCATTTGGCAAAAACTCCGAAAACATATCGATTCCAATAAAGATTTGGAAGTTGTTTTATACGAAACGCCAAGAAACTTTGTAACCTACAACGGAAACTAATGACTTTACAAGTTGGAGACAAAATCCCAAATTTTTCAGCTGCTGATACCAATGGCAATTTGTTTGATAGCAATGAAGTTATTGGCAAAAAGCCAGTCGTTGTTTATTTTTATCCAAAAGATAATACCCGCGTTTGTACAGAACAGGCTTGCTCTTTTCGTGATCAGTATGAAGATTTTAAAAGTTTAGGTGCTGAGGTCATTGGAGTTAGTGGCGATAGTTTGAAGTCACACCAAAACTTTGCTTCACGTTACAGACTTCCTTTTATACTACTTTCTGATGCCGATAAAAAACTCCGAAGATTATTTGGTGTCCCTAATGATTTGTTAGGATTAATTCCCGGCAGAGTTACTTATGTTGCCGATAAAGATGGAATTGTTAGGTTGGTTTTCAATAGTATGTCTGGTAAAATACATATCGAAAAAGCGCTCGAAATTCTGAAAAGGATGTAAGTTTGCTTAAAATCACTCCAAATGAAATTATATCCGTTACAATTTGAACCTATTTTGAAAGAAAGAATTTGGGGCGGAACCAAATTAAAAACGGAGCTCAACAAACCCATAACTTCTGATATCACTGGCGAAAGCTGGGAAATATCTACCGTTGAAAACGATATTAGCATTGTTGCCAATGGTTCTCTGAAAAGAAAATCTTTAAACGAATTGATTAGTGAATTTCCTGAAGCTGTTTTAGGAACCAAAGTCTACGCACAATTTGGAAAGCAATTTCCATTACTTTTTAAGTATTTAGATGCCCGCGAAGATTTGTCTATTCAAGTGCATCCTAATGATGAATTAGCAAAAAAGCATCACAATTCTTTTGGCAAAACCGAAATGTGGTATGTGATGCAAGCAGATACTGATTCAAGGTTGATTGTTGGGTTCAAAGAAAAATCATCACCACAAGAATTTATTCAAAACCTGAATAACAAAACATTATTAAACATTCTCGATACCAAAAAAGTAGAGCAAGGCGATGTTTTTATGCTGAATACAGGAACTATTCATGCTATTGGAGCCGGAATTGTCATTGCCGAAATCCAGCAAACTTCAGATATTACCTATCGTGTTTACGATTTTGACAGAGTAGATGCCAATGGAAATAAAAGGGAATTGCATATCGATTTGGCTTTGGAAGCTCTAAATTATGAGAAGATTGAAGCACAAAGATTCTATTCTAAAACTGAAAATATTTCGAATGAAATAGTCAATTGCCAATATTTCACCACTACTATTATTCCGCTTGACGGTCATATAAAAGTTGCTAAAAATAAGCAATCCTTTACTGTCTACATGTGTGTAGATGGGAGCTTTGAATTGTCGCTTGATACAGAAACTTTTCTTTATCAAAAAGGTGATACCGTTTTAATTCCGGCTGCTTTGACTGATTTTCAGCTTTCCGGAAAGGCATCAATCTTAGAAATTTATATTTCGTAGTTTGTTTTCTAAAGATTTAATGTAATTTTGCACCAAATTTTAAAATAAAGAAAATGCCAAGTGTTAAAAATTTAAAGAAAGATATTAACTTCGTTTTAGGTGATATTATTGAAGCGGTTTACATTTATGAAATGACAACTACCGGAAAACCATCTGACAAAACAAACGCAATCATTGATGAAGCTATCACGTCTTTTGACGGTTTGATTGAAAAAGTTAATGCTAAGAAAGTAGAAAATAAAAAAGCGCATTTCAAGCAAATCAATGCAGATTTAGAACAAACTGCAAATCAATTGGTTGAAAAAATCAACGCACTTTAATAAAAAAAAGTTTAGAAATATTTTGGTGGATTGAATTACACTTTTATATTTGCAGAACTATTACGCTGCCAGCGTAGCTCAGTTGGCTAGAGCAGCTGATTTGTAATCAGCAGGTCGTGGGTTCGAGTCCCTCCGCCGGCTCCAAAAGAAACCGCTTCGTTTATTTGAAGCGGTTTTTTATTTTATATGGATTAGGACGAGAAGTTTATCCCGATGACTATCGGGAAGTCCCTCCGCCGGCTCCAAAAGAAACCGCTTCGTTTATTTGAAGCGGTTTTTTATTTAATAGAACAATACTAATGAATTGCCATCACTGCATAGCCATCACTGCATAGCCATCACTTTCAAGTGATGGTTTTTTGTTTTTTATACAAGCACTATTCAAAAAAATATTTTTGCAAACCATTTCAATTCGTATCTTTATTGGCTTTAAAATTTTGAAGCACTTCATTATTAAATAGTATTATCATAACAATATGTGTTCAACAAAACAAAGTGAATTTATGACGGAAGCGATTCAGCTTTCTATCGAAAATGTAAAATCAGGTAAAGGCGGACCTTTTGGTGCGGTGATTGTGAAAGACGGAAAAATCATTGCGCACGGTGCCAATAGCGTAACTTCAACGAATGACCCAACAGCGCATGCCGAAGTGGTTGCGATTAGAAATGCCTGCGCCGCCTTAGGAACTTTCCAATTAGATGGTTGCGAAATCTACACAAGCTGCGAACCTTGCCCAATGTGTTTGGGAGCCATTTATTGGGCAAGACCAGACCGAATGTACTTTGCCAATACCAAAAAAGACGCTGCTGACATCAACTTCGATGACCAATTCATCTACGAAGAATTAGAATTACCTTACCAAAATCGAAAATTAGAAACGATTCAAATGATGAATGAAGAAGCTTTGGAAGCTTTCAAACTTTGGTCAGAAAATAGCAATAAAATAGAATACTAGATTTCTAAATCAGCATGATTCAATTTATATTAAACAACCAACTCATCAAAACCGACAAGCCAGCAAGTACAACTTTGCTGGATTTTGTTCGTTATGATGAAAACTTACGCGGTACAAAAATCGGTTGTCGCGAAGGCGATTGCGGTGCTTGCACAGTTTTGATTGGGGCAATGAAAGACGGAAAACTCGAATACATGAGTGCGACTTCTTGCTTAACGCCATTACCAAACATTCACGGAAAACACGTCGTTACTGTAGAAGGTTTGAATTTGCCAGACAAACTAAACCAAGCGCAACAAGCGATGGTCGATTGTTCGGGAACGCAATGCGGTTTCTGTACACCGGGTTTTGTAAACTCAATGTGTGGTTATGCTTTGACTTGTGCCGAACCAACATTAGAAAGCGCCATTAGCGCGATTGATGGGAATATTTGTCGTTGCACTGGTTATAAAACTATCGAAAGAGCTTCGGCACAATTAGCTGAAAAACTCCAAACTAAAGACCAAAAGAATTCAATATCGTGGTTAGTGGCCAACGAATTTGTACCCGATTATTTTTTAAACATTGAAGAGAGAATAAAAGCGATTGATACACCGCTTGTCATTCACGCGAAGGCGGGAATTCCAATTGGTGGCGGAACGGATTTATATGTCCAGAAACATGACGAATTGCACGATTACGATTTGGATTATTTATTTGATAAAAGTGAACTTAACGGAATAGCATTTAATGGAAATATTTGTACTCTGAAATCATCAGCAACAGTTACCGATTTGATGATGAATGAAAAGCTTTTGGAAACCATTCCAAATTGGTACAATTATTTGAAACTATTGTCTTCAACACCAATTCGAAACATCGCAACCATAGCCGGAAACATTGCCAACGGTTCGCCAATTGGTGATTTTACGATTATTCTTTTGGCAATGAAAGCACAATTAACATTGACTGATAAAGCCAATGAAAGCAGAAAAGTAATGCTGAAAGACTTCTATTTAGGCTACAAACAACTCGATAAAAAAGCAGATGAAATCATCACTGAAATAGCTTTTGAATTACCTGCCAACGGAACGCAATTCAATTTCGAAAAAGTCTGCAAAAGACAATATTTAGATATTGCCAGCGTGAATTCTGCAATTTCGATTTCCAATAATGGAAACATTATCACCGAAGCGCATGCATCAATGGGTGGAGTGGGACCAATTCCGAAATATCTGGCGAAGACCAGCGAATTTTTGGCAAACAAAGCAATCACAGTTTCAGTTATAAAAGAAGCGGAACAAATTCTGCAAACCGAATTATCGCCAATAAGTGATGCAAGAGGAACAGAAGCTTACAAAAGATTGTTGGGGCGCCAGTTGTTCTTTAGTCATTTCATCACACTTTTTCCTGAAACCATTAAAATGGACGACCTGATATGATTAATATAGACGCACATAATCACGTAAAAGGAAAATCCATTTACCTCGATGATATTCAGGAAGTACACG
>JAYTGH010000301.1:0-5357 GCA_043733645.1 Flavobacterium sp.
CGCAACGACGGAGCAGAAAAAAGGGCAAGAACTTGTTAAATGGATTGATGCCCACAACAAAAAAACGTACATCATCATTGAAAGCGATTTTAAAAACTGTCCTAACTTACAAAAGTGGCAGAACTTGAAAAGAACGTAAATTCAAACTGATAAAAATTTAGAATAAAAGGTAGATCCTGATCAAATGGACTCTGCCTTTTTTTTATAAACTTTAACAGTCAATTGACAATTCACAAAAATAACCTAAATTTGTATTTTAAATTTTAAACGCAAATTTTGCAAACTTCATCAATCCAACTCTCAAACAAAACTTCTCTGATGAAACTCATTTTAATTTTCTTCTTCATCCTTAGCTTTTTATTTACTGGTTTTTCGCAAGCACCACCCATTCAATGGCAAAAAAATTTGGGTGGGAGTAATGATGATGTTCCATATCAAATTCAACCTACAAAAGATGGTGGCTCAATAGTTATTGGAAGATCTCAATCAAGTGATGGAGATGTTACAATCAATAAAGGTGATTTTGATTATTGGATTGTCAAATTAAATAGTTTTGGAAATATTGAGTGGCAAAAAACTTATGGCGGAAGTGGTAAAGATATTGGACAGGCAGTTCAACAAACTTCAGACGGAGGTTATATAATTGCTGGATATACTTATTCAAATGACGGCGACGTAACAGGTAATCATGGTGGTGCAGATTATTGGATATTAAAAGTTAACAGCGTTGGAGTAATTCAATGGCAAAAAACGTATGGTGGATCCGGAATTGAAGTTGTAAGTGCAGTGAAACAGACGCTTGACGGTGGTTATGTAGTTACAGGTTATGCTACTTCAAATGATGGTGATGTTTCTAGTAACCAAGGTGGTTATGACGCTTGGATTATAAAAATCAGTAGCTCTGGGGTACTTCAATGGCAAAAAGTTTTAGGCGGAAGTAATGACGATACATTTAATTCAGTTCAATTAACGAACGATGGCGGCTACATTTTGGCAGGTTGGACAAATTCAAGTAATGGAGACATCGCAAATAATTTTGGAAGTTATGATGCTTGGCTTATAAAACTCAATTCACTCGGTAACGTTGAATGGCAGAAAACTTATGGCGGTGGCGGAAGCGATACATTTTATTGGGTTATCCAAACAAGAGACGGCGGTTTTATTTCTGTGGGCACTTCAAGTTACGTTAGTGGTGATGTAACAACAAATCAAGGTGATGAAGATTATTGGGTCGTAAAAACAAATTCTTTAGGCGTAATTGAATGGCAAAAAAGTTATGGTGGTTCGGGTTATGAAGAAGCTCACTCAATTGAGCAAACTTTAGAAGGTGGTTACATAGTTACTGGCTACTGTAACTCATCAAATGGTGATGTAACTGGAAATCACGGGGGTTATGACTACTGGACATTAAAACTAACAAACTCTGGAGTGATTGAATGGCAGAAAAGTTTGGGTGGAACTGGTGATGATATAGGTTTAAGATTATTCCAAACTGTTGATACAGGTTATGTTGTAGTCGGTATTTCAAACTCTACAAATGGCGACATAAAAAAAAATAAAGGTCAAAATGATATTTGGATTGTTAAGTTACATGTTTGTGCGGAAAATATTGTTTTTAAATTAGGAAACGATACTACTTTATGTGCGGGTCAGACACTATTTCTAAAACCTAAAATTGACAATGCTATGTTTGTTTGGCAAGATGGTTCAATTGATTCAGTTTATAGCGTAACTAAGGCGGGTACATATGCAGTAAATATTATGAGATATGGTTGCAACACACGAGATAGTTTGAAAGTAATTTCAATTAATCCACCTAACATTAATTTGGGGGCTGATACTGTTCTGTGTTTTGCTCAAAAAAAAACTTTAATAGTAGCAGCAGATTCTGCAACATATAAATGGCAAGACGGCAGTACGACACCGAGTTATGACGTAACTAAAGCAGGCACATACTCAGTTTCAGTAAAAAATTTTTGTGGCGTTGCAATTGGTACAATTAAAATTGATTTTAACAATCCTCCTTCTGTGAATCTGGGTGCTGACACAAGTTTTTGTAGTGGTCAGAAAAAAATTCTTAACGCATTTAACACAGGCGCAACCTATACATGGCAAGACGGATCAACATCCCCGACTTTTGAAATCACAAAATCAGGCGCATTTGCTGTTCAAGTTAAAAATTTTTGTGGTATAGCGAGAGGTACTCTGAATGTGAATGTTCTCAATCCACCAAATATAAATTTAGGAGCTGATACAACTTTCTGCCTTGGTCAGAAAAAAATATTAACTGTTAAAGCCGATTCAGCTATTTACAAATGGCAAGATGGTAGTTTAACACCTTCTTACGAAATTACTAAAGCAGGAACTTATTCCGTTTCAGTGAAAAATATTTGTGGTGCAGCATTTGGCACAATAAATATTGGCGTTGTAAATCTTCCTACAGTCAAATTAGGAAATGATACAACTTTTTGTACGGGTCAGAAAAAATTACTGAATGCCCTTTTCGATAGTGCAACATATAAATGGCAGGATGGAAGTTCTAATCCTACTTTTGAAATCACAAAAACTGGAACTTATTCGGTATCAGTCACAAACAGTTGTGGCACAGTAAGAGATAGTTTAAAAGCGACAGTTATAAGTTTACCTGTTGTTAATTTAGGACTTGACACAACGCTTTGTAATGGGAAAACAAAAATACTCGACGTTAAATCAGATGGTGTTACTTACAAATGGCAAGATGGAAGTACAGCATATTACTTTGTTATTCAGAAGACAGGCGTATATTCAGTAGAAGTAAAAAATGGATGTGGAACAGCAAAAGTTAGTATTCAAGCTACTTATTTAGACTGTCACAAAGTATTTATCCCTAATGTTTTTTCTCCAAACGGAGATGCTCAAAACGATAATTGGCAAATTTTTGGTGGATTCGATGTTGATAAAATTGTTTCATTAAAAGTATTTAGTCGTTGGGGAGAGTTGATGTATCAATCTGATAATGCGACTATAAATTCACCTTACACCCAATGGTGGGATGGAAAAAATGCTGTAAATGGTGTTTACGCGTATATTTTAACTGTTTCCTACAATGATGGCGAAGTAGAAACTTTTAAAGGTGATGTAACTATTATCCGTTAAATAGGTTTAGTAATTAAGTTTGTTTGCTTTCATTCGCCAAAATTTTAATTTCAAAGATTAGTAAATGTGAAATCAATAGTAAATGTTGTTCCGAGTTGGCCTTCTAAATACAAACCTTATGATTGCGTTTTCATTTACGAACAAGTAAAAAATTTAGCATTGCGTTCTGATTTAAATTTTGTTGTAATTGTTGGTTATCCTATTGGTTGGTACGTAAAAAATAAAAAACTTTGGTTTTTGGATGCGCCTAAAAAAATTGATTTACCAAATGTCACAATAATTACTTTTTTTTACCACAACGCTTTTAAATTGTATGATTCGGCTTCTGATGTAGTTTTTAAAAAAATAAAAACCTATTTTTCAAATGTTTATTCATATTCTGACCAAGTTTTAATTCATGCACATTTTACAACCATGGGTGTTCATGCTTTAAAACTTTCAAAAGAATATAAAGTTAATTTTATACTAACAGAACATTCAGGAAAGTTTATTCACTACCAAGAAATCCATAAACTTTCAAGAGAAAAAATAAATGAAATATTAGGCAATTCAAAAGAAATCATTGCTGTGAGCCAACACGTTAAAAACGATATACTTAATCACACTACAATAGAACTCGGTAAAATTTGTATCATCCCAAACGGTGTGGATACAGAAAGATTTTATCCAATGCTGACTTACAAAAAGGGATTTAAATTATTGTACGTCGGTAATTTATTTGAAGCAAAGGGAGTGAAAATTTTGTTAGAGGCTTTTACAAAACTAACCAAACAAAATGATTTTACTTTAACAATTGTTGGTTCAGGCAATTTAAAAAATTACTGCGAAAAATTTATACACAAACATTTTTTAGAACAAACCGTATATTTAGTTGGTGCAGTTAATCATGCTGATTTACCAAAAATAATGAATGAGCACCATGTTTTATTGTTGCCCAGTTATAGTGAATCGTTCGGAATCGTGATTGTTGAATCTTTACTTTGTGGCATACCGGCAATTGCAACTTCTTGCGGTGGTCCCGAATTTATTTTAAATTCACCGTCGCTGGGTAAATTAATTCCTTTAGGTGATTCAAATGCTTTAGCCTCAGCAGTAGAAGAAGTACATTTAAATTATAAAAATTATAATGCTGATAAAATGCGTTCAAATATGATAAAACGATTTGGATGGGATAAAGTAGCTTTTGAAATACTCGAAAAATATCAATTTACAACTAACAAATAAAATAATGCTTTCAATTTTAAGGTATATAGGTCACTTAAATTTTATTAAAATTGGTAATAGAATAAAAATCATAAACCTATTTTATCCATCCGCTAAATCTAATGTAGAATTTAAATCAGAATTCTTTGGTGCAATTTATGAAGGCAATCTAAATAATTACATTGATTGGAATGCTTATTTTTTTGGAGCTTATGAAAAGCCTTCGCTTCTATTAATGAAAGATATTTTGAGCAAAATAAAAGAACCTGTTGTACTTGACATTGGTGCTAATATTGGGCATCATTCTTTGTTTTTTTCAAAATTTTCTAAAAAAGTATTTTCTTTTGAGCCTTATGAATTAGTCAGAAAATCAATTGAACAGAAAATAAAAACCAATAAAATTGAAAACATAACTATTTTCCCTTTCGGTCTCTCCGATAAAGATGAGACTTTAAATTATTACGAACCCAACTCTCATAATAATGGAACGGGTTCATTCATAAATAATTTCACTTTAGTTAATAATAGTAAATCTTCTTTAAAACTTCAATTATATAAAGGCGATACTTTTATTTTTAATAATAAAATTACAAAAGTTGATTTTATAAAAATTGATGTTGAGGGCTTTGAAAGAAATGTATTATTAGGTTTAAAACAAACATTAGAAAGATTCAGACCGATAGTTGTAATTGAATATTCGACAGGTACACACAATTCTTTCCTTGAAAATAATCAAACACTGATGGACGTTTTTCCTTCAAATTATAGCGTTAAGAAAATCAAAGAAATTGGTACGAGCAAATATGCTTTAGTTGATTTCGATAAGATTGAAGATTGTAATCTTTTGGTTTACCCAGATTCAATTTCGATTTCACTTCAAACCGACACCAATAAAATTTTGATACAGAAGTTTGTTGTCCAAAAATAGTTTGTAACGTATCTTTGGCATTCTTTAATTTTTAATTTATGCCGCTGAGTTCTTCGCAACTTGTTAATCTTGCCAAAAAATACGGAACGCC
>JAYTGH010000302.1:0-1818 GCA_043733645.1 Flavobacterium sp.
CGTTTGTCAGATTTGCCAAATTTTGCGTTCAATTCATTTATCAAATCCAATGCTTTGTCAAACTGTTGCGTATTCATGTATAACGAAGTCAAATCTTCTTTGTAATCTTCCTTGAATGTTACCAATTTTTCAACTATCGGAATAGCTTTGTTGTAATCTTTTGTTTCATAGCAAACATCATACATTCCAACCCAAGCCCAACGATTTTTGGGACCCATTTTGGCAGCTTTTTCAAAGTTATCGTAGGCGTCTTTATATTTTTTTTGGGCTAAGTAATTTTTCCCTAGCTCAAAATAAACTATAGGATTATCAGGTTCAATAAGTTTCCCTTTTTCCAAAGCCACAATTGCCTTGTCGTAGTTTTCCATGCTTTTATGTTGGATAGCTTCATAGAATAAATCTTCAAATCCATCATCTATGGTAACAACATCATTATTGGGTTCTTTTTGAGCCAAAGTAATATTGGGAACACAAAACATTCCAAAAAACAACAGAAAATAAATTACGTTTTTTTTCATTTTTTTTTATTCTAAAACCGAATAATCTCCAATGCTAATGCTGGTAAAATCTCCATCAAAGCTAGTATGATTTCCAATCATGGCATTGTCTAAATGTGCATTTTTTATGTGTGAATGATTTTGAATCAAACTGTTTTTTATCTCGGCATTTTGAACATGACAACCATCCCCTAAAGAAACATTTGGACCAACAACCGCGTTAATTAAAGTCACATTTTTTCCTATATAACAAGGCGGAATGATATTCGAGTTTTCTAATTTTACATCATAATCAATTAGATGTTCACCATCGTTGTGCAAAAACCCAAGCATTCTTGAATTGGTCTCCACTGTCACGTCTTTGTTACCACAATCCATCCATTCGTCTACTTTTCCCGGAACAAATTTCATGCCTTTCGCCATCATTTGCTTTATTCCGTCATTAATTTGGTATTCACCTCCGTGAATGATATTATTATCCAAAACAGACTGAAGTTCCTCTCTTAAAACGGAAATTTCCTTGAAATAGTATATTCCGATTACCGCTAAATCAGAAACAAACTCCTTAGGTTTTTCTACTAACTCGATAATTTCGTTATTTTCATTCAAATTAATTACCCCAAAAGCTTCCGGATGATCTACTTGTTTTACCCAGATAACGCTATCGGCAGTTTTATCTAAATCAAAATCGGCCCGAATCAACGTGTCTGCATACGCAATTACGGCTGGACCGCTTAAAGAGTCTTTGGCACACATAATGGCATGACCTGTTCCCAGTGCTTCATTTTGATAATAAATGGTTCCTTTTGCGCCTAATTTTTGAGCAATCGCAATCAAATCTTTTTCGACTTTTTTACCAAAACTTTCGTGGATTATAAACGCCACTTCATCAATATCCTGATTCAAAACTCCGGCAATGTCTTCTACCAAACGGTGAACGATTGGTTTTCCGGCAATAGGAATTAATGGTTTTGGAATGGTTAATGTATGTGGGCGAAGACGCGAACCACGACCCGCCATTGGAACTATTATTTTCATTTTTATGTCATTGCGAGGAACGAAGCAATCTCATCCCCTTATTATTATTATTTTGTTGATACAAACACTTCGACTGCGCTCAGTGTGACAAACTGCCTACTGCGACTGAACACTGTTATTTATTTGACTCCTGTACTTCCAAATCCGCCTTCTCCTCTAGATGTTTCAGAAAGCGCTTCAACAGCAATCCATTCGGCTCTTTCGTGTTTGGCAATGATTAATTGGGCTATTCTTTCGCCGTTTTCTACGACAAAATTTTCATTGGATAAATTTACTAAAATCA
>JAYTGH010000303.1:0-1811 GCA_043733645.1 Flavobacterium sp.
AAAAAAGAAATCCAAGTTTACTTTAAGTATTAAAGTAAACTTGGATTTCTTTAATTAAAAATAATTAAGTCTATGAAAAAAGGCTTCCGCATCTTACGAAAATTTATTATTTTCCTTTTGTTTGCTTCGATATTTAGTCATCCCTTAACAACCCACTTTTCGAGTTGTTAAATTTGACTTAAAAATTAGATTTTCAAAAATTTGGATTACAAATTCCAACCAAAAAATAAATTTCTCTTTGATTTGGTTAAATCGTAATTTTAAATTGTATCCAATTCCTGCCAATAGTCCATTATAGACATCGCCATCCACACCTTTTAGGAAGTTTAAACCTAAAGAATGGTTTCTTTTCAAATGTGATATGGTGGGCTCTATTGCAGCTCTGGCCCTAAATCTTTTCCTAGCTACTTCTTGTTTGTATTTCGAACTTTCTTTTTTGTTTTTGGGTAACATTATTTGCGTTCCTTCAACTTCTGATTTTCCTCTAAAACCCCTGTCGGTGCTGGCTATGCTTGGCCTTGTTCCTCCGATATGTTTTCTCACTCGTTCGCTTTGAGCTAACGATTCTTCCAATGTTTTACTATCGTGTGGATTCCCTGAAAATCTTTTTACAGAAGTTACAACGCCTGTTTTTCGTCCTCTGACAACAGTTACTTTTGTCCCAAACTCATATGCTTTGTGTGCTTTGCCTTTGGCTATGCAGGCTGTTTGTGGTTCATGCAAACTGTAAATTTTATCTTTACTATTACGTTCTTGTGTGAGTGCTTTCTTGTAAATACTAAATTCTGCTTCGTATTCTTTTTTAAGAGGATCTGACATGTTTTTTTCTAATTCCCGAACCACTCTATTGCCAATAGTTCGTAATTTCTTTCGAGCCATTGTGGCTTTCTTTTTTCGTTTTGGGTGATGGCCAAAATAGGCGTCCCGAAGATGTTGCTTGGCTACTCTTTTGTAGGTTTGTCTTTGCGCAATACCCTCACTTTTCGCTATCTTTGAGCAGTTGTCAATTACTTTTTTAGCCAGTTTTGCATCCGTTGGAAAAGTGATGTTTTTCTCCTGAACGGTGGTGTCTATCTGAACTTCTTTTTCACTCTTCGCCTTGGGGTGCAAGGCAACACTTTGGCTCAACAAAAATTCTAAGCCGGTTTCTTGCAAACGTTTTCTGAAATGAACAAACTCACTTGGATCAAAGGGTTGTTTGTTTTGAAAGAACTCTTCGCCTGTAAAATGTTGCCAATAAGGATTCTCTATCCAACGCTCAACAACAGATTCGTCACTTTCTTTAAACATCTCTTTCAATAATAATAATCCTGCTATTTTTCTAATAGGAATAGAGGGCCGTCCTTGATCTGAATATAGTTTTTGGAACTCTAGCTCCATTTTATCCCATGAAAGCTCCTCTGCTAATTTTACCACTGGATGCGCAAGATTTATCAAGTCGGTGAGACGTGTTTTGAATAAATCTTGTTGATTATTGGTTTTAATTTTCCCTAACATATTGCCGCTTTTTTATACCGAAAGATACTCTTTCTGGCAATTTAACTGCACAACAAATAGGGGATTTTATACACAAGTTATTAACAATCAATTTCTTATATTATAATTAAGGGATGACTAATTATTTAAACTTATTTTTCAATAATCAGCTTGTGAGTATAAACTTGTTTATCTGAAACCATCTTTAAAATATACATCCCATTGCCCAGTTTACTTGTATTTATATTTTCATCCGAATCAATTTGATCACTGATCACCAATGTTCCTTTCAAATCGTAAATTAACACTTCAATTCTTGATTCTTTTATTACGGT
>JAYTGH010000304.1:0-1808 GCA_043733645.1 Flavobacterium sp.
TGACAGGCGGAACCGGGAATCAAGGGGGTGCGGTTGCAAGAAATTTGACGCAGCAAGGATTTATAGTAAAAGTGCTTACAAGAAATCCCAATTCAATCATATCGGAAAATTTAAAAAAGATGAACATTGAGGTGATAAAAGGTGACTTGAATAATGCAGATACTTACCGTGAATATTTGAAAAATGTATATGGCATATTTAGCGTTCAAACTTTTGAGAATGGAGTGAAAAAAGAAATCAATCAGGGTATAACATTAGCAACACTTGCAAAAGAGTTTGGTGTAAAACATTTTTTGTATTCCTCTGTATTTGGGGCTAACTTAAATACTGGTGTTGCACACATGGAGAGCAAATTCAAAATTGAAAACCATATCAAACAAATTGGGTTGCCTTTTACTATTATCAGACCAACTTCACTGTTCGAAAACTTTTTAATACCGCAAGTAAAAAAAGGAATATTATTAGGAAAACTTGTACAAGCAATCCATAGAAACACTGTATTACAATATATAGCAGCAGAAGATATTGGTAAAGCCGCAGTAAAGATATTTCAAGAAAGCGAAAGGTATTTGGATAAAACCATTCAGCTTGCTACAGAACAATTGAGCATTCAAGAAGTAGCTGATAAATTTTCTGAAGTGCTAAACAAAAAAATTGAACATAAGAAATTACCTGTGTTAATAACAAGATTATTTTTAGGAAAAAATGTATATAAAATGTTTAAATGGATGAGTGAAATTAGTTCTTTCCAAAAAGAAGTCGTGGATTTAACAAAGAAAGAATTTCCAAATCCGGTAAGTCTTAAAACTTGGATAGAGCGGAATTTTCAATCTTAATGATTTAAATAAAATATTATGGAACTAATAATTTATGGTCTTTACACATTTCTTGCTGCTTCAACAAGTTGCATGATTTTTGCTTGTTTAGATTAATCATACCTAATGATGATTAATGAATGTTTGTTTGAAAATTGTTTGAAAATTTTGTGCGTAAGATATTGTGTAAATGAAAAAAATTATCAACTATGCCTGCAACTATTACCCGTTTCCTTGATACCAGAAGGGTCAAGAAAACAAAAATTTTTTCTGTCAAATTTAGATTCACATTTGAAAGGGGCAGTAAAGAATACCAGACCATATATAATTTATCGAAAGAAGAATATGATAAATTAAAAGCTTCCCGTATTAGCGCCGATCTTCAACTAATCAAAGATCAATTGAAAGAAATTGAAAGGGATGCTGCAATTACAGCAATGAACTTATTAACATTCACATTTAGTGAATTTGAAAACAAATTTATATTGGGCAATAAGTTTTTTTTGCAACGTAAAAGGAAAAACGAAGCTATTTCGTTTCCTTCCATTGACTTTGACTACACCCCATTTTTTAAGAAGTGCCCAATCCTTGAAATGAATTTCCCAGTACAAAATACAATAGGGTTTGCTTATTTAAATAATATAAAAAGGCTGATACGTGAAGGCCGTATAGGCACGGTAGTTACCTATCACGGAAGCTATGTTTCTTTGAATAAATTTAGGGGCAATGTGCGGTTCATTGATATAAACGTATCGTACCTTACTCAATATGAGCATTGGCTACTGGAGAAAAATATATCTAAGACAACAGTCAACATGTACCTCCTACCCCTTCGAACAATGTTTAATGAAGCTATTGAAGATGGTATTGTTAAAAAAGAACTCTATCCTTTCGGAAGACGTAAATACCAAATACCGAATTCAAAGAATATTAAAAGATCTTTGACACTTGATGACATTCAAAAAATTTATTATTATGAATGTAACCCGTTGA
>JAYTGH010000305.1:0-5316 GCA_043733645.1 Flavobacterium sp.
TAAAAATAGTCGGCGTTCCTGAACATTTCAACTTGCCTTGGCAATTGTGTATCGAAAATGGTGAGTTTGAAGAAATCGGAATCGATTTGCAATGGACAGACATTCCGGAAGGCACTGGCAAAATGTGTCAAATGCTTCGTGATGGTGAAACCGATATTGCCGTTATTTTAACTGAAGGAATTGTCAAAGATAGTGTAGCCGGAAACAACTGTTCAATAGTACAGGTTTATGTTGAAAGCCCTTTGATTTGGGGAATTCACGTCGCTGCTAATTCAAAATACAAATCCCTTTCTGATTTAGAAAATACCAAAGTGGCTATTTCTCGTTATGGTTCGGGTTCGCATTTGATGGCGTATGTCAATGCTCAAAATCAAAATTGGAATACTGAAAAATTACAATTTGAAATCGTAAACACTATTGATGGTGCAGTTGAAGCATTAACTAATGGAACAGCTGATTACTTTATGTGGGAACGCTTTATGACAAAACCTTTGGTTGATAAAGGCATTTTTCGACGCGTTACCGATTGCCCAACACCATGGCCTTGCTTTGTCATTGCTGTGAGAAATGAATTTTTAGAAGCTAACAAACAATCCGTAGCGCTGATTTTGGAAACAATAAACAATACCACAATTGAGTTCAAAGATATTCCAAGTATTGATAGAACTTTGGCTTCTAGATACCATCAAAAATTAGAAGATATTCAAGAATGGCTATCGCTTACCAAATGGTCACAAAAACCTTTAGAAGAAAAAGTGTTAAACAAAATTCAAAATCAATTGTTTGACCTAAAGATTATCGATAAAAAAGGTACTTTTGCTGAAATAGTAAAAGCAGTCTAGCTTTTGCCATTGGCAATATGATAAAATTAAGAAGTCTTACTTATCAGCAACTGAAAGAAAAATTCAGGATAAAAAGTCCTTGGGATTTGATTATCATTTTTGTATTAAATCTGCTGATTACCATTCCTATTTTTATTATCGCTCATCAAAATTTTATAACGTTTGATTGGGCACATCATGTAGATAGAATTATTCTTTTTCTTGTCATATTGCTGATAATTCAAATTATCTTAAGAGCATTAAGACGAATAACTTTAATTTCGGTAATAGTATATTTTATCATTCTTATTATTGGAACAGCGTCAGGGAAATATAGTTTTCAAAACGTATTCGAAGATTATCGTTCCATGATGTACACCATGAGTGAAGATCCATATCCGGAGGATATTATCATTTCCAAATTACTGCCTTTCCCCAATAAATCTAAAATTTTAGATGCCGTAGAATATCAAAATCCCAAAATAAGAAACTTTGCCATCATGGCTATTAACAAGCATTTTAAGCATGTGAAAGGTTATTATGATTATTTCACCATCATTCAATCATTTGCTATTTTTAAAGAAATAAACACCAGCTGGAATTACGTGAGTGATCCCAAAGGACATGATTATATTGCTAAAGCAACGGAATCTGTTCAATATCTTTCGGGCGATTGTGATGACCATTCTGTATTTATGGCTGCCTGTATCAAATCAATTGGTGGTACAACGCGTTTAATTCATACCAAAGGACATATTTATCCCGAACTATTAATTGGGACTAAAAAAGACTTAGAACATATCAATTATGCAATCAAAAAAGTTTTGTTTCCAAAAGAAAGTAAAGGCAAATCCATCAATTATCATATCGATGAACGTGGCAATATTTGGCTTAATCTTGATTATACTGCAAAATATCCTGGTGGACCATTTATGAATGAAGAAATTCTCGGTGCGTTGACTTTGGATTAAACTAAGTGATTAAGTAACTCGTGACTAGTAATTAGAAGCTCCTAACCCGCAACTAATTACTAATCACTAATGGCTAATTACTAATTTATTTACTATATTCGTTTCTAAATAAAGCGACCTATAATGAAAAAGTTATTTTGTCTATTACTCCTACTGTCATTGGCTTCGCAAGCACAAGAAAACACTGTACTTGCCAATAAAAAGAATGAATTTCGTGTTGATGTTTTGTCTGCCATCGTTAATACAAAAGCCAGCATTAGCTACGAACGTTTTTTTGGAAAATATCTTTCAACTGGTTTTAATGTGAATTTTTCAAATAGCGGCAAACTAAATGATGACTTTGATAATGGTTACAGAAACAATGTTCCTAAGTTTGAATTTAATCCTTATTTGAGATATGCACTATCAAAAAGTAAATCGAGATATTATTTTGCTGAAGTTTTTGGCTCCTACAATGGTGGTGATTTCAAAGAAATAATACGTTTAACAGATGAAAACGGCATTGATTATTACACTACAAGCAAATCAAAATACACCGATTTTGGTTTGGGTGGAAGTCTTGGTTACAAAATGTATTTTCATAATAGCATTGCTTTAGAATTTATTGTTGGATTTGGCAAAAACCTTACTAATCGCGATAAAAGTCCGGATGTTATTTCGAGAGTTGGTTTAAATTTAGGATATCGATTTTAATATAAATACAGATGAAAAAAATACACTATATACTGCTAATTTCCTTTGCATTCTTAGTTTCCAATTGCAATACTAATGACGATGGCTTTTACAACAATGTTTTTGTAGACACACCTAATTTGGTAGCTTTGGATGTACATTCAAATGTATATACTGTTGGCGAAAAATTATATGTTAGCGCTGATTTCTCGAGATATTTGCCTGACGGAATAACAACCTTAGACGCTTTTCACACAACGGGTGCCAACGAATTTGCATTCTCCTATGTCATCGAAAAACAAGTCAGTCCAACTACCTGGGAAACAGTATCGGTAAACGACAACCAATTAGAAATTGTAAAAGGAAATGCCTTAAACAGTGGTCCGTATGTTTATGCGATTTGTGAGTACAATTCTGTTGACGAAACTTATGAATATCGAGTTGGTTTTCCTCTATTGTCTGCGGGAACTTATCGTTTGAGTTATGGTTATAACAGTGAAGTTGTTGATAAAGTTGAATTGCGTTCTTTGAGTCCGGCTACGCGTTTAGTTTTAAATATCAATTCTGCGGCTACCGGACTAAATTCGAATGGGTTTTATAATTTCACAGTAAATTAAACCTGCCATTACCATTCAATAGTATCTTTTCCTAAATTTTGCAGGTAAGTGTTCGTTTTGCTGAAGTGTTTGTTTCCAAACCATAAGCCACGATTGGCGCTCAATGGAGATGGATGTCCAGTTTCTAAAACATGATGTTTGGTTCTGTCAATCTTGGCACCTTTCTTTTTGGCAAATCCTCCCCAAAGTAGAAAGACGATGTTTTCTTTTTCATCTGATATTTTCTGAATAACAGCATCGGTAAATGCTTCCCAACCCTGATTTTGATGGCTTCCGGCTTCACTTTCTCTAACCGTTAACGTAGCGTTGAGCAACAAAACGCCTTGGTTTGCCCAACGTTCTAAGTTTCCCGATTTTGGAAAAGCAAGATGCAAATCGGTTTGGATTTCTTTAAAAATGTTGATTAACGAAGGCGGAAAAGCAATGCCGTCATTTATCGAAAAACTCAATCCATTAGCTTGACCAAATCCATGATACGGATCTTGTCCAATGATGACAACTTTTACTTTATCAAAAGGACAATGGTCAAAAGCAGCAAAGATTTCGTCTCCTTTTGGGAAGCAGCTTTTGGTAGTATATTCGCTTTTAACAAAAGAAATTAACTGTTCAAAATAAGGTTTTTCAAACTCATCAGAAAGCACAGTTTGCCAAGAAGGATTTATTTTGATAAACATCTCATAAAATTTTATCAAAAATAGTATTTTCAGTTGCAATATGCATCGCATCCTTTGTAACTTTGAAGCTTATACAAAGATTTAATGATATCCATTACTGATAAAACATTACAAGATTTAGAATTCAATACCGTTTTGCAAACCATTTCAGAAAGATGCAATACTGAAATTGGGAAGCAGAAAGCATTAGAAATCATTCCTTTCAAAGACAAAGAAATCTTGATGAATGCCTTGTTGCAAACGTCTGAATATTTATCTTCTTTTTCCAATAATAACGCTATTCCAAATCACGGATTTGATAATCTAACCAACGATTTAAAATTTCTCGCTATTGAAGACAGTTTTTTAGAAGTTGGCAGTTTCCGAAAAATAGCCACGCTTTCAGAAACTGTAAATGTGCTGTTATTGTTCTTTAGGAAATTTCATGATTATTATTCAAAGCTGAACGACAAAGCAGCACAAGTGGAATATACTAAATTCATTATTCAGAAAATTGATGAAGTAGTTGATAAATATGGTGAAATTAAAGACAATGCTTCTCCTGATTTAATCAACATTCGCAGAGATATGAGTTTGGTTCGAGGCAAAGTCAACCAGAGTTTTGGACAAGCAATGACACAGTATAATTCGCTGGGTTATTTGGATGAAATCAAAGAAAGCTTTGTCCAAAACCGTAGAGTTTTAGCCGTTCTAGCTATGTATCGCCGAAAAGTAAAAGGTTCTATTTTGGGCAGTTCCAAAACAGGAAGCATCGCTTATATTGAACCTGAAACAACGCTTCGTTATTCGAGAGAATTGAGTAATTTGGAATATGAAGAACGCGAAGAAATCACCAGAATTTTAAAGAAGTTATCCAATGATATCCGACCGTTTACAGAACTCTTAAACCAATATCAAGAATTTCTGAGCGATATTGATGTCATTGCAGCGAAAGCCAAGTATGCCAACAAAATCAACGCTATTTTGCCAACGATTACTACTGAAAAGGAATTGTTTTTTAGAGATGCCTTCCACCCTATTTTATTTTTAAGCAATTTAGAAAAGAAAGAAAAAACATTCCCGCAAACAATTGAATTAAGTAATGAAAACAGAATTATTGTCATTTCAGGTCCAAATGCCGGTGGAAAAACCATATCGCTGAAAACTGTTGGGTTGTTGCAATTAATGTTACAATGTGGAATTTTAATTCCGGTTCACGAACGTAGTAAAACGTTTTTATTTGACAGAATTCTGACTGATATTGGCGATAATCAATCGATAGAAAATCATTTGAGTACTTATAGTTATCGCTTAAAAAACATGAACTATTTTCTAAAAAAATGTAATGGCAAAACCTTATTTCTGATTGATGAATTCGGAACAGGTTCTGACCCGGAATTAGGTGGTGCATTAGCAGAAATATTTCTAGAGGAATTCTACCATCGCGAAGCTTTCGGAATTATCACTACACATTATTCAAATTTAAAAATACTGGCCAACGAATTACCTTTTGCATCTAACGCTAATATGCTTTTTGATGAGAAATCATTAGAGCCGATGTACAAATTGATTTTAGGACAAG
>JAYTGH010000306.1:0-13646 GCA_043733645.1 Flavobacterium sp.
CGAAGTAAAGGAAGCCCCTTTGTCTTTCCCCCGCAGGCGGGAACCCACATTCTCATTCACCTCTTGACGGGTGCCCGAAGGCTGGGGTGGTTATTTTAACACTTTACTCCCTTTTGTCTTTCCCGCGCAGGCGGGAACCCATTCTTTTCTCTTTTCTCTTTTCTCTTGCCTCTTGCCTCTTGCTTCTGCCTTCTGCCTTCTGCCCTCTTTGTTATTCCCCATCATAAACAGTAGCCGTTTTCTGCATCTTGTCATCTAGGACCAGGCTGATTACTTTCTTTACGTCTTCCAGTGGGATCGAGTCGGTTTTCCAGCTATACGTATTTCCCTAACTGCCCCGTCATATCTTTTGAGGTAGGTGAGTGATAACGATTTGTAAAAGTAGGGCCATTATCAAAGCCTTTGGCTATGGCCTTATCATAGAATTCGACTGCCCTGTCGTCGTTTTCGAGCTGAAAGAAGGCGTAACCGACCATATATAATTCTTCCCCCGAGAGTGCGTCGGCGGTTGATTCGAGTTTAACAAGCGCCTGATAGTCTTTGCTATGGTAGAGCTCAGTAGTAGTGGTTTGCCCGTAGGTTGCGGTACAGAGCAAAGCTGTGCATACAAGTATCGTTACTTTTCCATAATAGCGGATTTGGGGATTGGCTATAAGGTCATTCAGACTGGGCAATTGACAATAGCGACCTAATCTAGTATCGTAAAGTTAACTATTTTTATTTGTTAAAATAGGCACAAGTAACTGATTAATAGATTATTAACATATAAAATACTTTTTTGCATGTAATAACTGTCAACTTAGCCCTGATAGTAAGAAGAGGGAGCTTCGTTTTTGTGGGTAAACTATCCTCACCTCACTTCGATGTTCCGATGCAATCGGAATGATCCGAGGCTTTAGCCGAACGGAGCGAATCTAAATGGTTAGCAGTAGGCGCTTATTTCTTTAGGTATTCTTTTGCCGTCATAATTGGCAGCTTCGAATTCTTAAAGTCTTTTTTATTTCTCGTAATTATAATATCAATTCCATTTTCTAATGCAGTATGATATTGAATTGCATCTTCAAAATCTTTGAAATCCGAAACTAAAGCAAGTTCTACAATTTTATCATCTAATGCAGAAACTTCTACCAATACTTTAAATTTGAGTAATGTTTTTCTAGCTTCATCAAGTTTTTGATGTTTAGAAAGTAAATAATGTGTATTTGCAAAAGTTAAAGAGGAAACATAAAGCTCAACTTTTTTATTGTCTGCAAGCGTAAACAATTCTTGAGCTTCTTGAAAAAAATCTTCTCGTTTAGAAAGTAAGTCTATGACGATATTTGTGTCAACTAAAAGTTTTTCCATTATGAATATTTTTCAGAAAGATAATCTTTGTAATCCTTTTTGTCATCATAGTTTCCATTTGGAATAACTCCAGTTAAGCTTTGTACTAACGGACTAATTTTGGATTTTTTCTCTGATCTTTTCGTTAGAGAATCAAGATAGTTTTCGATAAGTTTAGAAAGGCTTATGCTATTATCTTTCGCATAGTTTTTCGCTTGGTCAATTACGCCTTTGTCAAGATTTAAGGTGAGTTTAGTATTCATGATAAATTTATTTACGTACAAAAATAATAATTTATTACGTAGATGTCTAATTTATTTCGATTTTTTTGGTGCTTACTGCTAACGTTCCGCCTTGCAGAAGTTGTGAACTTCGTAACATCTAATTTTCTACTAAAATGCAATTTATTGCGAAAGCTGAACGTGAATTTTGCAGAATTTTGCAGTTGTTACAAACCCAATGTATACAAAGGCGTTTTATACTTGTTTTACGCCAGACTTGGTAACTTCATATTTTTTATTCTTCTTTACTGCAAAACGCAACTCTTTCCATGCCATACCTTTTATTCCTTTTAATCTAAGTCCTGTTTTAGTCCTTACTATTGTGAAATAAAATTTCAAATCTTTTTCTGAATCATAACCATTGCTCATACCATAATTGTCAACGCCTTGTTCTTTTTGCATTTCAAACTTTAACTCTTTCCATGCGCAACCTTTTGAAGATTCTAATAAAATTCCTTTATCATTTTGAGAAATCGAAATGATGAAATCAGACAATTTATTAGTTGCTTTCTGTTGTGAATAGGAATAGTTGCTATGTACAATAAGTAAAATTAAAAGACAGATTTTAGTAGAATATTTTTTCATTGTTGTTTATGTTGGTTTCTCTTTTTATGTGGTTTCAACACTGTTGCACAACATTTAGCCGCTTGCAGAAGTTGCGAACTTCCTAACCTTTTACTTTCCACTAAGATAATATTTCTTGAGAAACGTAAACGGGAACGTACCAAAAAATTCGCACCCGAGCGAAGCGAACTGACGAAGTAATTGCGTGACCCGAGGCGGAAGCCGAACGGAGCGAAGCTAAGCAGCTGTTGGCGGTAGTTCTTTTTCAAAAGTTAAGATTCTTGAAAAATAATTTTAATTTTCTATTTTTACTTATATTTGTTGAGTAAATGTTCACGTAACTATATATTTTAATTTATGTCTAAATTAATAAAAACTCCTCTTGAAAATCAACCACAAGAAGATACAGTACGAATCAAAGATACCGTTTTAACTGTTGAAGCCACAGTGATTAGTGGAAAAGATGGAGAGCATTTTGTATCTATTGTACCATCTCTGATGATAAGTGGATATGGCTCTACAGAAAAAGAGGCTATGGATTCTTTAGACGAAAATATGGAAACATTTTGTGAAGATTTTATGAAGTTGAACAATGAACAAAGAAAATCTGAATTGACTAAACTTGGATTTTCACAAGTTCCTTATCACACTAAAAATTTCTCCAAATTGTACGTTGATGAAAATGGTCTATTACAAGGTTTAGAGAACGTTACCATTAAAAAAAATAAGCAATACAAAGTTGCTTGCTGATTTTTTGTGAATAGGTAATAATAGACCAGTAAAAACAAAGGATTGGGTTGCATTCCTCAAGGCTCATGACTGCAAGTATCTACGAACAAAGGCATCCCATGACCATTATAAATGTCCAGGCTGTATGCGTACAATCACTCATTGTGAAAAAGACAAAGAAATACCTTCTTTGCATCTAAGAACTAACCTTTTTAGTATGGGTTTAACTATTGACTATCTGTACAAGTGGATAGATGAAAATTGTTAAAAAATTGTTCTAATTTTCCTCTTTCGTTTTAGAATTACCGCTAACTCATAAATAAATCCAAGTCACCTTCATACTAGCCTATTTTTTCCAATAAAACTTCTGTGGTATTTGTTCTAATTAGGACAAATTAAAACAAGAATAAAAGTAACAAGTGTTCACCTTTCACTGTTTATTTTTCCAACCGTATTCGTAATTCGTAATTTCTAATTCGTAATTCCAACCACCCTCATGTCATTTGAATAATGTAATTGTATACTGTTACTCCCTTTTATAGTAGTTGCAACTTTTGGATTTGTTCTTATTTCATAGGTGCTGAAAACTTGCGCAAAATGGCCATGCTTAGTAACAATTCTGCTAAGCTCTATTTTGTGTGAATTCATTCTGAGCTCAGATAAAATGGCGCTATATTCCGCTTCTAATGAAATTATATAGGTATCATTAGTATCATCCATCTTTACAATTAAAGCAGTATTCAGATGAAGAAATTTAAGTCGTTCAAAATCCAGCGCTTAATGGTTCGAGTCCGAAACGATAGTGTAATAAGCATTTACGATTGAATCAATTGACTTTACGTCTTCTGAATAGTTCAAGCGAGCAGTTAAACTAAAGGTATCTTCCTCGTCGATTGGCAAACTATAGGAACGGATTCTTTTTATTATGATTTTTTTAGGTTACAGGAGTGCCTAGTGGATAGTATCTTTTTATCAAAAAGGGAATATATATTAGAATAGTCTGGCTGTTAAATACAAAGTAAAAAATTTGCTCTGTCAAAAGAGGAATCTTTACATAAATAGGATGCATTGACTGCTTTGCATAATAATTGTTTCAGTAGTGTAAAGTTATTAGGCTTTTTTATGTAAATATTAGCGCCACTTCGAAACGTTTCTTCTACGTCTTTTTCTGCTGCTGAAGTAGAATACACAGCAATGAAAATGTCTTTAAATTTTTCATCACTTCTTATTTCCTGCAAGCATTCCAGTCCATTTTTACGCGGCATATTAAGATCGAGAAAAATAAGATGTGGTAAGATAACATTTTCCTCTTTTAAGTATTCCATTAATTGCACCCCGTTATTTACAGTGTGCACTAGGTGGTTTATTTCCAATGCTCCCATTGCCTCTTTAAAAAGAAGTCGGTCGCCTTCATCATCATCGGCAAGGAGAATACGAAAAGTTGCGTTTTCCATAGGTACTATTTTTTAGTCAGCGGGTAAGTAAATATCAAATGTTGTTCCTTCGTTTAATTGGCTTGTAACCGTGATTTCTCCTTGATGATTTTCGACAATTTTTTTAACTATGGCAAGACCAATCCCTGTTCCTGCATATTCTTCTTTGCCATGAAGTTTCTGAAATACTTCAAAAACTTTTTCGTTAAATTCTTCTTCAAAGCCAATACCATTGTCAGCAACGGAGATGTGGCAATATTTTTTTTCAGGAGAAAGATTTTGTTGTTTTGTTTTATTTCCTTTTATGACCCGGCTTTTTATTAGGATATGCGGCGGAACATTTGGTTTAGAAAATTTGAGTGCGTTGCCAATGAGGTTTTGCATCAGTTGTCGAAACTGAAACGCAATGATGTTTGCCTCACAGAGTTCTTTAGCTTCTATAGTGGCGTGTTTTTCGTCGATGATTTCTTTGAAATCTGCTTTTACTGTAGCAACGATATCATTAAGATCCGTAATTTTAAATTTTCTTTCGGAGGTGTTTAAGCGAGAAAAGCTAAGCAAATCCTCAATAAGCGTTTGCATACGCTTAGCGGCGTCCTCCATGAGGCGGAAATAATTTTTTCCGCTATCGGATAATGTTTCTTTTTCTAATATGCGATCGGCAAAGGTTTGTATTTTTCGAAGTGGTTCCTGCAAATCATGACTTGAAACATAAGCAAAAGATTCCAACTCTTTGTTTATTTTTACCAGTTCATCGGCTCGTTTTTCTTTTTCTGAACTTTCATAGATAAGCTTAGTGTTAGCGATGACTAATTCCGCAGCCCGTTTTTCTTTTTCTGAACTTTCATGGACAAGCTTTTTATTGGCTTTATGTAATTCTGTTGTTCTTTTTAAGACGGCTTTTTCTAACGACTCTTTTTCTTCCCATTGTCCTTGAATTTCCGTTTTAGAACCCACCCACATTTTTATTTTACCATCTTCGTTTTTTAAAGCAATGGCTCTGGTAAGGTGCCATAAGTAGTGTCCATCTTTACGGAGTAACCTGTTTTCCGTCTCATAATCCTTCCCAGTCCTGAGACATTCAAGCCATTGTTTTTTATTTTTTTCCCAATCATCAGGATGAATGATCTTTTCCCATCCTGTGCCTTTTAATTCATCGAAGGACTTTCCGGCATAGTCGAGCAATGTTTTATTAAAATAATCTTTGTTGCCCTCTGCATCGGAAGTCCAAATTTTTTGTGGCATTAATTCTGCCATCAATCGGAATTGTTTTTCACTTTGTTTTAAAGCATCTTGTGCCAATTTCTGTTCATGAATTTTAAAACCAATTCCTATATATCCCATAAAATCTCCATTAGGTAAGTAGCGGGGATTTGCCTGAACGGAATGCCACAGGTATTCGCCATCATGCCGTTTAATCCTTATTGCCGGAATAAAATAAGATTTCCGTTTTTCAAAAGCAGGTACATATATCTCCATGATAACCGTCACATCATCGGGATGCACGACGCCACCCCAAGTATTGCCAAGGGCTTTGTCAAAACTTTGCCCTGTGTAATCCAACCAGTTTTTATTAAAGTAACTGATGCTGGCTTCTTCATTGGGTTCAACAATAAAAATGTGTATGGGCACATTATCTGCCAGCGAGCGGAAACGTTCTTCACTTTCTTTTAAATTGATGTTTGCTAACGCTTGTGGTGTTACTTCATTAGCTATTACAGCCACACCTTCTATAGCTCCATTTATGTTGCGTTGCGCTTGATAAATAAAAGTATAATGCATTACTTCAATTTTTCCATTATGAACTAGGCTAACGGGTGCTTCATAAGCATGAAAAGGGATACCTGTTTTATACACATCGGATAATATTTTATCAAAACCCTGTTCAATTATTTCAGGCATGATTGATAACAGCGATTTTCCAATGATATCTTTTCCCTTGCCCCAAGATTGTATAATAGCATCGTTTGCAATTTCTATAATCATATCTTCTCCTTTGAAAATAGCAATCATTGAAGGAGAAGAATAAATCATTTCGTGATAACGGTGTTCACTTGCTTGCACTTTGTTTCTGGCAAGCACCTGTTCGGTAACATCCAAATTAGTTCCCACCACCCATTCGGCATTTCCTTCCGCATTGACACGAACGGTTTCTATGGCTTCTATATCACTCAGCATACCATCGCTCGCCCTAATAATTTTAAAAGAACGCTTGCTGTTCCCTATATTTCTTACCGTATCCTGCAATATTCTTTCCTGGTCGGCAAGGTCTTCGGGGACCACGGCATTGCTCCAAGTGGAATATTCTACAAATCCATCGGCTGTTGGAGTTACGCCATATATATGAAACATCTGTGCATCCCACCTAATTTTATTTGTAATCACATTCCATTCCCAAATACCTACTCCTGATGTTTGCGTGGCTATGCGTAATCGCTCTTCGTTTTCTGCAAGCATTTGCTGCTGTTGTTTTTTTTCTGTTATATCGGTATGCACACCCACCCATTCCCGTATTGATCCATCTGCATTTAATAAAGGAATTGCATTAACAGAAAAGTGTCCCCAGTTTTCGTTTTTATATTTTACACGGTGTTCAAACACAAAATTTTTACGGTCTCTTACTGCCTCATGCCAAGCTTCAAGAGTGTTTTGTGCATCATCAGGATGAATAGCATCAGCCCATCCATATCCTTGATAAGCTTCATAGTTTTGGCCGGTAAGTAAACTCCAACCTAACTGCTCTCCTTCCATTTCGCCTTTTGCATTGTTGGTCCATATAATTCCTTCCACTGCCGCAACAGCCGCCTGAAACCGTTCTTCACTTTCTTCAATTTTTCTTCGGGCCAATACTTGGTCGGTTACTTCATTGGCTACCACTATTACTCCTGAGATAGTATTATCATCTTCCAGTATTGGTTCAAAAATAGTATTGAAATAGGCTTGTTCGTTTTTGCCGTTTCTTATAAGTGTTGCTTCGAATTCATTGGCATGAAAAGGAATGCCGCTTTGCATTACTTCATCAAAAGCTGGTTTCAACTGGCTTTCCATTTCGGGCATTGATTCAAAGAGAGGCTTGCCTATTAAGTTCTTGTCTTTAGCAAGTATTTCCAAAGCTAAATCGTTGACGAGTTCTGCTATGTAATTGCTGCCACGATAAATAGAAATGGCTATCGGTGTTTGCAGCAGCAGTTTATGATAGCGGCTCAGGATTTTTTTTTCTTTAAGTTGAAAAAGCCGCTGTTTGGTAATATCCTCAATAGAAATCAGTATTAATTTCTCAGAATTACTTTTATTAATTACTTCGCTGGCATTGAGCAACATAATTCTCTCTCCAATAACTGGAAAGGAATGGGTAACCTCAAAATCAGTGAAAATTGATTTTTCAGGAAGGATTTTTTCAAGCAAGGTTCTCAATTCGGGAATATCCCACTGTTTGTCGCCAAGGTTATAAATTAAAGTACCTTCTGTTTCCTTTTCATTTACCCCAAATGTTTTATAAAAAGAGGTGTTGGCTGTTTTTACCCGCAGGTTTTTATCTAACACCAGCAACGGCTCCCGAATATTTGCCACAATAGATTCGGCATAATTTCTTGCTGCCGCTATTTGTTCATTCAAACCAATCATTTCATGGTTGACCACCATTAGCTCCTCATTGGTGCTTTGTAGCTCTTCTTTGCTGGTTTCTAATTCTTCGTTTAAACTCTGAAGTTCTTCACTACCGCTTAGCAATTCTTCATTAGCACTTTGCAGTTCTTCGTTGGCAGCTTCCTGATCTTCGGTAATACTACGCATATCTTCCCGAGTTTGCGTGAGTTCGAGTTCTAATTGCTTTATGCGTAAGTCTTTATCGTCTGTTTTTGTTTTCGGTGTAGGTTTTTTATTTTCGGTTGATTCCTGTTTGTTACCAATGGAATTACGATCATGAAACAGTATCAAATAATGAGGCTCAATAGTATTAGGCAACGGAATAGCTTCAATAGTAATATTGACTAAATTACCGTTTATCTCAAGGGGCACATTTTCTTTTATAACCGCTACAGCTCCTTTTTTTGTTTTGTGTATAATATTTCGCAATTCAAAAGCCAACCCATTTTTTGCCAAGACTAATAAGTTATGACTTGGTTTGCCTGATGATTGTTCCAAATAGCGGCTAGTGCTTCCGCGAAACTGTACAATATCCATGGCCTCATTTATGACCACACCGGAAGGCGCGTATTTGCTGAGCATAATATCATCAGCGGTTTTTTGAAAATCAGAACGCATATTTTCGGTTTTGGGTTTATCTTTATTATCAATGAGATTCGATTCGGTTTGTGGACCAACGGTATGTATAAATCGGCTCGGTGCATCTTTACGGCTGTATAATTTATCATTTTTTTCAGTTGCTGCAAAAAGATCAGGAACGCCACCGGTAGTTTCTGATTTACCAAGTAACAAAAAACCTTTCGGATTTAAAGCATAATGAAAAGTAGTTAATGCCTTTTTCTGCAAATAAGGCTCCATATAAATGAGCACATTGCGGCAACTTACTAAATCCATTTTTCCAAAAGGAGGATCTTTTAAAAAGTTGTGCGTTGCAAAGACACACATATCTCGTATTTGTCGATTTACTTGATAGCTGCCATTTGTTTTTGTAAAAAACTCATTCAGGCGTTCCGGTGCTATACCAACCACTTCCATTTTTGTATAGATGCCATTACGAGCCTTTGTAATAGCACGTTCACTTAAATCGGTAGCAAAAAGCTGCACCCGTTCTTCTGAAGTATGTAAAGATTGACTGCCTAAAAATTCTTTAATACAAATAGCAATCGAGTAGGCTTCTTCGCCAGTGCTGCAACCTGCTATCCATATACGAATAGGTTCACCAACTTGTTTATTTTTTAGGAGCAGTGGAAAAACATTGGCGCATAAATTATCAAAGATAGTGCTATCGCGAAAAAATGCCGTTACCGGAATTAATAAGTCTTGGTATAAAACATCTTGCTCGGGTTTATTTTCCCTTAAATAGTTGAGATACTCTGTAGGTGCTGTATTTTTGTTAATGGCCATTCTACGCAAAATTCTTCTGCGAATAGTGGTTTGTTTATAATAGGTAAAATCAGTTCCCTTGCGGATGCGAAGTACGGCGTTAATTTGTTTAAATGCTTCTTCATCTCCCAAGGGTAAATTTTCTTCAACCGAAGTGGGCGTACTAATAATTTGAGTTACCTCGACTAGTTTTTCCGGAATTTTATCTGGTGACAGAATAAAATCAACTACTCCGGCGTGAACGGCACTTTTGGGCATATCGGGGTAAGCTGCAGATGCTTCGTCTTGCACAAAAGTAATGCCTCCGTAATCTTTAATGGCTTTTAAACCTAATGTTCCATCAGTGCCAGTACCCGAAAGTATGACTCCAATGGCATGCGTTTGATGCACAATTGCCAGCGAAGTAAAGAAGAGGTCAATAGGGAGATAGCGCTCGGTTTTGCTTTTTTCGGGACGCGGAGCCAGTAATAAGACGCCGTCGGTGGCGACCATTATTTTGTTACTTGGAATAACATATACATGATTGGGCTCGACCTTAATATCATCGGCAATTTCTAAAACAGGAATTGGTGTAACTTTTTGAAGAATTTCGGGTAATAAGCTTTCATGGTTGGGATCTAAATGTTGCACAAGTACAAACGCCATACCACTATCAACAGGGATTGCTTTAAGTAATTTTTTAAACGCATCCAACCCACCTGCTGAAGCACCAATGCCAATAACGGGAAACAAATTGTCGGATTTAATTAATTTTTCGGGATGCTTATTTTTGGGAAGCGTTGCTTTCATCTGATGTTGATTTTTCTTCGCCTGTCAGCATGAAATTTTCTTGTTTGGGCAATTTAATATTTCCCTCTGCTACTAGTGTAAGCGCTTTATATATTACTTCTTTAAGTTCCGAAAATTTTGCTGGCTTGCGAATATAATAGTGTGCAGCATCTCTAAAAACCATTTTAACTTTTGCCTGATCATTAGCAGTTGAAAATACAATAACTGGAATGCCATCTAATTTGTCGTCGCGTTTTATTTGTCCTAAAGCGGCAAAACCGTTTTTACGGGGCATGTTAAGGTCCAAGAAAAGAACATCAGGATGACTATTCCCTTTCTGCGTAAGCATGTCTATTAGCTGCTCACCATCATGAACAACGGTAAGAGTAACATTTACAGGTAACTCTGCCAAAGCTTCTTTAAAAAGAAGACAATCGGCTTGATCATCATCGGCAAGATAGATATTTAGTTTACGGGTTATAGGCTGCATTGTAACTGTTGTTTTCATATTCATTATTTTAAGAAGAGGAAGAGTAATGCTTACTTTTAGCGTACTATTTTAGCAGCACAATAGAACAATACAGGTGAATCTTTCATCACTTTTTATTGGCTATCAAATGGTAAGACATTTAAACACTAACAAAGTTATACTATTTTTCTATCCTTTAAGAGGATTTACTTTGTTATTTAATGAAGTGTTGCTAATAGCCACGTAAATAGTAAAGCAGCTAATTTTTTTAACTTCAATAGTCGTAAGAACCTAGCTACCGCGAAATCCAAGATTCGACGCAGTCAATCCTTTTATGTAGATTACAACACACTACTAACTACTAACCTCCACAACCCGTAATCCATAAACCATCTTATCCTTCAACGGATAAAAAGTCCCATTCACTTCCTGCACATAACGGTAGCCTAAAACCACTATACACTTACCATTACCGTTAGGCGTTTCAGTGGGAGCAAGGCTAAAATTAGTTAAGGGACTTCCTTTTGCAATAATAACTGGTTCACTGGCAAATAGGCTAGCCTTCAATTCCTCAAAATCAAAAACCAACACACCAAGCCGCAGTTCCAAATGCGTAGCCCCATTTGTAAAACTCAGTTCATTCGGGTCTAAATTAGCTATGGTATAAGTAAAGGTGGTAGCATCATAAACGCTGTTGCGCAATACCAATTGAAGCGGTGTAAAATCAAACGAAGTCAGTAGTTGTTTACCTTCAGTGGTCAGCAAACCAATACCTGCCTGCCGTTTTCCACGCTCAGAAGTAAGGTCGCAATCCTTAATTTTCATAAACAGTTGCATCATCCTGCTATGCAGCGTCTCATCCTTTTGCATCCCAAAAAAAGGAAACAAGCTGTCCTTAAAAATCTTCTTTACCCTCGAGGTGTTGCCAAACTCGGTATTGTTATCCCGTATCCGTTCCATGTTTGGGCTATTTTTGATCGCCTTAGCTGTAAAGCCACCACCTGCCGCTCGGGCAACAGCTTTGCCGTTCCGCATATAAAAATTAATCCCATCCAAGGTTCCAGTTAATGGTAAAATTCCCTTTTGCTTTGCCATAGTCGTACTGTTTAAGTAAGGTAAAGATATGGATAATAAATATATATGCCGTATATATGTCGTATATATGTCGTATCTATGTCGTATCTATGTCGTGTCTGATTGCTGTTAGAACTAATAAATATAAATGCTATAGTGCACTAGTAGGTACTATAAGTAACAGCTCCCCCTAATTCCTAATTCGTAATTCGTAATCCTTAATTCCTAATTCGTAATTCCTAATTTATTATTTGCTCAACGAACTTATAAAGTTATCCGTCAACAATCTCCCGATGGAGTAGGAGTAACGGTCACAACTTCTTTATCCTTTGATTCAACTTCTTTCTCTTGCGAAAAAATAAAATGGGAAGATAGCAGCAGTAAAAGAAAGGTTATTTTAAGCTTCATATTTTAAGTTATCTATTATCTGTTATCTGATAGGTGGATTGGTTACATGTTATGCGTTATCTATAAGTTAAAACTGCGAACTGAGAACTGACAACTTATTTCACTGCTATCATCGAAATCTCCACATTCACGCCTTTTGGCAGACCAGCTACCTGAACCGTTTCACGTGCAGGCGCAGTAGCCTCATCAAAGTAAGCGGAATAAACCGAATTGATTCGCGCAAAATCACCCATATTCATGATAAAAATGGTCGTTTTTACTACATGGTCAAAAGTCATATCGGCAGCTTCGAGAACGGCTTTCATGTTTTCCATGACTTGTTTGGTTTCGGTTTCAATATCGTCCAGAACTAATTCCATCGTCGCAGGATTTAGTGCTATTTGCCCCGAAGTATAAAGTGTGTTACCAACCAAAACCGCTTGGTTGTATGGTCCAATTGGCACCGGAGCTTTGTCTGTAAAGAGTATCTTTTTCATTTGATGCGGTTATTTGATATAATCCTAATTACTAATTCATAACTCATAATTCATAATTCATAACTCATAATTATCTTATGGTTTTATCTGCCTGATTTCGTTTATTCCATTTGATATCGCTCAAAACACCCGATTTTATTCCGATAAAGAATCCCCAATACGGATTATCCCCAAAAGGAACCCAATTAAAGTCCATTCGCCAGCTCAGCAAATCTCTTTCAAATCGAAGCTGGGTAAACGTAACGCCTTCTTGTACAAAATCATAACCTGTCGAAACACCAATTTTCCATTTGGGTGTCAAATCAGTATTCATAGAAACCATCAATGAGTTTCCTGTTATTTTTTTCTCACGGTTATTATTAGAAAAGGTCAACGAATAAGCGAGATTCATATCCCAAGGCAATTTGTATTTAAAAAACTCAGTAGGAGCTTCTTCTTTGTTTTCGTCATCTTTTTTAAATAAGCTTTGTCGCCCGTCACTTAAATCAGTATTCTTACCAAATAAATCGTCCTGACGACCGCCATTTCTTTCGCCTTGCGTATTTTTCTTATCTTCTCCCTCAATATCCTTACTTGAAAAAGCATAGTTAAGCGTCATATTGGCGCTGGTCATTCTGAACAAACTTCCGCCATTGTCAATGTTCCAGGTATTGATTCGTTTTCCTGCATTGTTTATCGCATAAGGATCAAGGGTCATACCAAAATTGACATTCATTTTTTGCTTAAAGAACTGCGTTCCACCACTAACACGCATCGGTGACCATTTCAATGAATCGGCAGTCATATCATAGCTTGCTGAGAAATTCAAATTGTTCAATAACATAATTTTCTTAGCTTCCGTTTTGGTCGAATCTTTATCGGTTACTTTGGCTTCAAAAGTATTGCTCAAACTAAATCCTAAATTGTTGGACATATTTTTTCCGGGTGCGCCAAAAATACCATTGTCAAATCGCGTGTACTCTTTCATAGTTCCGCTTCCATCAGAATTGTAAGTGTCATAGTATTTCGAAAAACTAGGCGTATAACTATAGGAAACATTCGGACGCATTACGTGACGGATTGCCTGTATCTTTTTGGTTTCACCAAAATTAAA